>DCMF01000016.1 GCA_002321305.1 Verrucomicrobia bacterium UBA1629
ACCTACTGGCGCGAGCGATCCACGCTCAAGACGGCGGCGCGGACGGCGGCATGAGCAACTTCCACGGCCAATGTCACTTTCTTGTCATACACCCTATAGGTATAATGTAGAACCAGTTCCTTCTCCACCGTTGAAGAAGGAACTGGTTCTACATTATACCTTTGTGGCCAAGAACGAAGTCTTGGGCAGATCAGACGAATCTTTGACGGCGGTTTCAGCCTCGGCGGCGCGTGCGGACCCTCGGCCGCGCACGGCGCGGGCTCGCGGCGGCGCTGTTTCGTGTCCGCACGACGGCCTCACACGCCCGTGCGACGACACCGCCTATCTGCAGCCGACAGTCGCCCGGGAACGGACGCCTGCGGATGCGCGAATACCCACGTTTTAAAGGCCAAACGGGGCATCCGACGCCGAAAAAGCGCGAATCCCGCGCGGATTGTCTTTTTGCTTGCATCGTGATATTTTTGCTGAAAATAGACAGTTGTTGTCCGGCAGGTTCGTGTGCTATAATGATTCCATCGTGCCGAGGTGACGAGCCGAGGCCTCAAAGCAAACGAACAAAAACAGGTCTGTCCATCATGAAGAAACCGATCATGAAACATCCGTTGGTGAAACAAACGGCGAAAACCGCCAAGGGCTTCGCTCTCCTTGCAACCGCGCTCCTGTCCCCTGCGCTGACCGCGAAGGCCGACACCTACCAGTGGACACGAACCTCGCAGGGCGGAACGTTCGCCGACACTGCCAATTGGAAGGACAGCAAGGTCCCCTCGAACGATACCGATGCCGAAATCAACCTCGCTTCGGTGGAGGATACGGGCAAAGACATCGGCTACGCGGCGCTGCTCGGGCAGAACATGGGGCGGTACGTGCGGCAGGCGCTGACGCTGCCGGATAGTTGCTTGACGTTCAAGTCCGTCACCTCCAACATGCCGAACCAGAGCCTTGTCGTGAGCACAGGCGGCGCAACCGTCCGCGTCGCGTCGCCGGACGGGTTCACCGGGCTGTGGAGCCTTTACGCGAAGCAAGAGCCGTCCTTCGCCTTCTCGAACGACGGCACGGCGCGCCCGACCCTGCAGTACCTGCAGAACGGTCTGCGCACGGTCGTGAACACCGAGTCGGCGAAGACGAAGGCGGCGGTCGGGAGCCTCGTTTCGGGCGGCCTCTTCATGAAGAAGGGCGCGGGCGACCTGCAGCTCGTGAAGCCGAACGGGCTGGAATCGACGTGCGGTCTGCAGGAGGGCACGCTGACGCTGGGCCGCGCGGCGGCCGACGTCCCGACCGCGCCCGTCGACGGCGCGATCTGCCACCTGGACGCGTCCGACGCCGCGACGCTGACGGTTGACGAGAGCGGAAAGGTGACCGGCTGGACGGACCTCGCGAATGCAGAGCGCACGTTCGCGCAAATTGCGGACGTCGCCGCCTACGGCGCGCCGAAATGCGTGACGGTCGGCGGCAAGACGCTTGTCGATTTCGGCGCGCAGGCGAAGTATCATGCGGGTACGGCCACCAAAACGGAACTCTCGTCCGCGCAGCAGCAGACGGATTTGGGCGCGGCGGCGATGCTCCAGGCGGAGTCCGGCAAGGGCGTCGGGGGCGTCAAGGAACTCTTCATCGTGGCGGAAGTGACGACCGACTCCACGACGCCTGTCACGCTGGTCGGCGGGGAGTGGCAGTTCGGCTGGAGCCTCGGCACGGACGACGCGAGCGAGAGCTTTGCAAGCGGCACCATGGTCGATCCCGGCGTCGCGGCGGGAGACTGGCTGGTCAACGGCGCGGCGCGCAAGTCGTACAGCCGCCCCGAAAAGGGCCGTCTGCTCGTCTACTCCGTCAAGGGATGCTTCCCGCGCGGATTCAACTGCCTCGCGGGCTACTACCGCGGCAACGACACGGGCATTTACGGCGGCCTGCGGATCGGCGAGGTGCTGGCCTACGACAAGGAGCTGACGGACGACGAGCGGCTCGCGAATCACCGCTATCTCATGGGCAAGTGGCAGACCGGCAGCGCGCGCACCCTCTGGGACCTGGGGCGCGTGGCGTTGCGCGGCGCGGACACCGCCGTCAACGTGCCGGAAGGCGAGACGGCGCGTGTGCAGCGCGTGTTCGGGTCTTCGGATGAATGGGCTGGCAAGATCGAGAACAAGTATCCGCTGAACAAGACGGGCGACGGCGAGCTCGTCGTCGAGGAGGTCTATCCGTCCACGCTGCCGATTCACGTGAAGGGCGGCTCGATCGCCTTCACGTCCACCATCGACCGCGACGCGCTCGCGGACGACAAGCCGGCGGCCGGCGCGTACCTGCACCTCGACGCGACCCAGGAGAATACGCTGGTCTCCAACGGCGCGGGCGGCATCAAGCAGTGGAAGGACTGCAACGGCGGCACGACGGCGATGACGCTCATCGACGGCCGCGGGGCGCCGACGGTCGCTGACGCGCCGACTGCCGACGGGAGGACGGTCAAGGTTCTCGACTTCGGCGGCACGTACAAGAGCGGCGGTGCGGCCATGTATCTGACGGACGGCGGAAGCGCGGCGACGCCGCTCTTCTACGACGTGTTCACGGTGTACAAACGACTCGACGAGAAGACCAGCAGCGGAATGGTCTTCAGCACGAAATCTGACGCCTGGTGGTTTGTCGGCGACAAGACCTGTCTCTTCAGTAAGGCAAATGCAGATGCGTCCGTCCAGGGCGCGGACTATGCCGTGAACGGCCGCTTCGTCTGGGGCGACACCGGGATCAACGCGGGCGAAATCGCCGGCTTGAGCGTCTATTCCGTTCAGTTTGGCGAGAAGCCGGTTCCCGTGAACGCGCTCGCCAACTGGATTGACAACGGCGGCGGCTGCCAGATCGCCGAACACATCTGCTACACGCGGCGCCTGACGGACGCCGAGCGTCTCCAGACGACTGCCTACCTCATGAAGAAGTGGGGACGCGGCGACCACCCGGACACGGCGGTCTCCGGCATCGGCCCGATCGACTTCGCGGCGGGCGTGACGCCGACCGTCGGCACGGATTCGCCGCGCACGGTCGCGTCCATCACGTCCGCCGATGCGGACGCCACGCTGGTCAAGACGGGCGCGGGCGCGCTGACGGTCGGCTCGCTCGCGAACATCGCGGCGGTCGACGTCCGGGGCGGCGCGCTGACCGTGACGGGCGAACAGAACCTGCGCCTCGACGCGCTGGCGATCCCCGCCTCGCAGTTCGCGGAGGACGCCGCGCCGCAGGTGAAGGTCAACGGCACGCTCTCGTTCGCGGCTAACGGCCGACTGGACGTCACGGTCGCGGAAGGCTCGGTCGTCTCCGGCGAGTGGAAGGTCGCGGAAGCCACCACGATCGATGCGGACACGGTCGCGAATCTCGCGTCGTGGACGGTGACGGCGCGGACGACGGCGGGCCAGAAGGCGCGCGGGGCGTTCGAGCTGGTCGTCAAGGGCGACGGCGTGTATGTGCGCCGCTGGCGCAAGGGCGCGCTGTTCGTCATCCGCTGATCAGGGGGAGAAGAGAATGAGTCGATTCGGACGGGTTCTCGCCTGCGTCGGCGCGGCACTGTGTGCCGCGCCGCGCGCGCAGGCGGTCGTGCAGAAGTTCCCCGGCGCGGGCGCGTGGGCGAACGTCTCGGTTTCGCGTGACGAGGACTGGGTGCGGGTGAAGAGCGCGGCGGGCGAGACGCTGGCGCAGGTGACCGCCCTCGGCGGCGGCGGGCACTACGGCGCCGTGCTGGTCGTCTCCAACACGGTGGACGCGCTCCACGTCGATCCGCGTCCGGCGTTTGCCGCCGGCGCGTCGCACATCAACATCTACCTCCGCGACCTCGATCCCGCGCCGCTGTCGGGGAACCGCTCGGTCGTCGCGAAGATCGCGTGGGAGGGCGCCCAGAACATGAAGATGCGCGACCTCCTGTTCGCGCGCCGTCCCGACGGCTCGGAGTGGCACGACGAGAAGCGCTTCGAGTCTGGCTGGCGCCGCAAGCGGGTGTCGGAGGCGGTCTTCAACGTGCCGGAGGCGACGCGCGTCTTCCACCGCATCGACATCATGTCGCCCGGCAACGAGAAGGACGAGACTGGGCTGTTCAAGCTCTACGGCGTCGCGACGGGCGACTGGGCCGACATCGGTTCGCGCCGTCCCGTCCGCGCGAACAAGCCGAAGCTCGTCTTCTCCGCCTCGTTCGACGACGGCTTCGCGGCGGAGCGCGCGGGCGGGGACGCCGCGCCCGTGAAGACGAACGGCGTCGAGCTGGTCGAGGGGCGGCGGGGGCGCGGTGTGCGGTTCAGCCGCGCCGCGCAGTCGGATCTCGCCTGGCGCGTCAAGGGGAACCTCGACCCGACGCACGGCACGGTGAGCTTCTGGCTCAAGCGGGAGAGCCCGGAGTCGGATGACTGGCGCACGCTCTTCTTCTGCCCCGGCGCGCAGAAGCGCGGCGGCGGCACGCTGAACTTCTGGTGCCTCGGCAAGGCGATCCGCCTCGACCGGCACGACCTCGACCGGTACGAGCAGTACGTCTACCCCAACTGGAAGGTGCTCGGCGACGGCTGGCATTACTACGCCGTCACGTGGGACGGCGAGCGGACGATCCTCTACATCGACGGCCGGCCGACGCCCCAGCACATGGACGAGAAGCACAACGACGACTACTCGCCGATGCGCGCCGCGCTGAAAGCGGCCCGGCTCCTCGCGTTTGCGCGGGATCCGGATGCGTTCACGCTCTTCCATCTCGGCAGCCAGGACGGCAATTGGGCGCAGGACGGCGTGTTCGACGACTTCAGGATCTGGTCGGAGGCGCTGACGGCCGAGGAAGTGCGGCGGCTGGCGATCCGCGAAGGGGCCAATCCCGACCCGGAGCGCATCGCGGCGAACAAGGGGCCGAACCGGTACGAGGCGCCGGCCGGGAAGATCCCGGGGCGCCTGACGAACCTCAAGCTCGTCCGGCGCATCCGTCCGGCGGTGGACCCGCTGGACGCCTCGCAGTTCGCGTCCGTCGGGCAGCTCGCCACCAACGAGCTGAACGGGGTTGCCTACCTTGAGACGGGGAAGCGTCCGAACGACCGGTTCGCCGTGCGGATGGCCCTGGACGTGCGCCAGCCGTTCTACGTGATCGAGGTCGACTACCCGGACGACACCTACCGGGGGATGGAGTTCATCGTCCAGCGCACGCACGACACCTACGGCGACTACACGCTCGAGACGGGCGTCTTCTGCGGCGACGAGTACCGTCCGAGCGGCAAGATGCGGACGGAGCAGTACGTCTACTGGACGAGCTCGCCGGACGTCGCCTTCATCGCGACGGCCATCACCGGCAACGCGCCGGCGGCGGTCGCCGAGATCCGCCTCTACGAGTCGCTGGACGGCCGGCTGCCGGCGGCCGTGCCGGAGGCGCCGTCCGCGCCGGGCGCGACGCTGCGCCGCTCGTTCGCGAACTACTGGGAAGACCCGGCCATCCTCTACGACTTCGGCACGAACTTCCGCATTCCCTCCACCTTCGGCGAGATGGTGGACCGCTACGCCGCCTACATGAAGTACTGCGGCCAGGACATCCTCGCCTTCCCGGCGTGCTTCTACGGCGGGCGCATCGGCGAGAACGGGCTCTGGACGCGCGACCTGCCGGCGGGGCACCTAGAGGCGTTCATGGCGCGGTTCGACGACGAGGGGCTGTCGGTCGTGCCGACGATCAACCAGCAGATCATTCCGTTCCCGGACAGGCTCGTCACGCGGGAGACGATGGCGAACGGCGCGCTGCATCCGACCTCCATCTCGATCCATTCGACGGGACTGCCCAACTGGGGCGGGTGGCACGGCACGCCGCCGAACTTCAACATCGCGCATCCCGACACGCAGAAGGAGTTCCTGCGCATTGTGACGAACCTCGCTGAGGAGGGGAAGGGCCATCCGTCGTTCAAGGGCGTCGCGCTGCACCTGCCGACGCTGAACCCGATGTGGTTCGGGTCGATCGAGTCGGGGTACAACGACTACTGCATCGACGCCTTCGGGAAGGCGACGGGCGTCAAGGTCCCGGGCGACCGCAAGGATCCCCTGCGCGGCAAGGCGTATGCGGACTGGCTGAAGGCGAACGCCTACGACGCCTGGGTGGCGTGGCGGTGCGACGTCGTGGCCGACTTCTACGCCAAGCTCGCCACGGCGCTGTCCGGCGCGCGGCCCGACCTGCGGCTGTGGCTGAACCCCATTCCCGTGTGGAACGCCGCGCCCGAAAACCTCGTTGATCCCGGCTATACGCGGAAGATCCTTCTGGAGGCGGGCTTCGACGCGGAGAAGATCGCGGCGAAGGTCCCGAACGCCGTCATCGGCCTGACGGGGCTGCCCGCCTGGTGGCGGCACGAGTCGCAGTACAACGCGCGTCTGCGCAACCTGCCGGACGGGGAGCGCGCGAAAGTCAGGGACTGGTCGGTCGCGCCCGAACGCTTCGCGCAGCTGCGGGACCTGCCGACGCCGTGGGCGCATTTCCACGACATCTACCACGAGACGGCCGTCGGCGGCGTGCGGACCGGCAAGGACGTGCTGTCGAACGACTGGCTCGACGAGACGCGCTGGCGCGTCTCGACGCAGCATCCGGCGGGGGCCTGGGCGCTCGCGCCGTATGCCGCAGCGCTCGCGGGGGCGGACGCGCAGGCGCTGTCCTGCGGCGGCTTCCTCATCGGCACGCTCGGCATGGAGGCGTCCCTCGCCAGGTGGATGCGCGAATACCGCAAGCTGCCGGCCGTGAAGTTCTGCGACCTGCCGTCGCCGGAGGGGTGGGTCTTCCGCACGGCCGACTGCGACGGGCAGCGCTGGACCTACAAGCTGAAGACGGGCTATCCGTACACGCTGCAGGTGACGTCCGAGCCGCTGGCCGGCGCCGGAAAGAAAGACTGACATGTTCACGGCGGCCCTTGGACTTCTGCTGGCGGCGGCGCCCTGCGGACTGACGGTCGAGAACCGGGTCGATCCGCAGGGGATCGACGTCCCCGCGCCGCGCCTCTCGTGGAAGGGCGCGGCGGAGGCCGGCGAGACGAATGCCGTCCAGACGGCCTGGCGCATCCTGGTCGCCTCGTCCGAAGCGAAGCTGGCGGCGGAGGTCGGCGACCTGTGGGACAGCGGGAAGACGCCGGGCGGCGATTCGCGCCATGTCCGCTATGCGGGCGCGCCGCTCCGCACGTCGCGGCACTGCTTCTGGAAGGTGCGGACGTGGGACGGCGCAGACCGGCCTTCGGAATGGAGCCGAACGGCCGAATGGCTGACGGGCATCATGCCGCCCGACGCCTGGCGGGCGAAATGGATTGCGCCTTCAAAGGAGACGCAGCCGGAGGATGCCCTCGACGCGGCGCGCTGGGTGACGGCGGCGCCCGGCACGAACGGGTGCGTGGTCTTCACGCGGCGGTTTGCGGTGGAAGGGCTGAAGTCGGACGCGTGCGTCGAACTGGCGTTCGCGTCGACTGCGGCCTGTGCGATCACGGTCAACGGACGTCCGCTCTACCGGTCGTTCACGGCGGCGCCGGACTATCGCTTCGCGCGCTTCCGCGACTTGACGCGCAGTCTGCGGGACGGGACGAACGAGATCGAGGTCGTCCTGAAGCCGGGCGCGACGCAGGCGTTCATCGCCGCCATTCGGTTCCCAGACGGACGGCGGCTCGCGACGGACGCCTCTTGGGGACGGGATCTTGGCGGCTTGCGCGAGACACCGTTCGGGCGCGAGCTGATTGTGCGGCACGAGACGGCCTCGCCCGCGTTTGATAAGACGTTCGCCGTGACGGGGGCGGTCGATGCGGCCGTCCTGCAGATCACGGGACTGGGCTTCTACGAGGCCGAACTGAACGGACGGCGGATCGGGACGCGCGTGCTGGAGCCGGTGCCGACGCGCTACGACCGCCGTGCGCTCTATTCGACTTACGACGTCGCACCGTACCTGAAGCCCGGCGAGAACCGTCTGCGCGTGACGTTGGGGCATGGCTGGTATGACGTGCGCGCCCTCGCCGTGTGGAACTTCGACATGGCGCCGTGGCGGAATGCGCCGCGCCTGATCGCGCAGCTCGACCTTTCGCTTGCGGACGGCACGCGGCAGACGGTCGTCTCGGACCGCACCTGGCGGCAGGTGAAAAGCCCGATCGGCTACGACAGCCTTTACGAGGGCGAAGTGATCGGCGCCTGGAGCCCGGACGAACCGGATTTCGGGAGCCGCGACATCCGTGCGGTCGAGGTTCCGTCGCCGACGAAGATGCTCCAGGCGGAGCCGTGCGCGCCGTCGCGCGTCGTGCGGACGCTCCGTCCGTCGTCGGTCCATGCGTCGGGCGATGCGTGGGTCGTGACGTTCCCGGAGAACTTCGCCGGCTGGATCCGAATGAACGTGCGCAACCAGAAGAAGGGCGACGTGCTGACGGTCCGGTACGACGAGCGCCTCTCGGCGGACGGCTCGCCCGCGTGGGATTCGCCGCTGGACGGGCGGCACGCCGACGCGGCGGAACGCGCGAAAGCCGCCGGGAAGGAAGTCCGCCGCGTGGACTGCTACTTTGGCTTTTCGGGCATGGACGGCGGCTGGATCGAGCCGAACGGCTTCCAGACGGACTGCTTCGTGTCGTCTGGGAAGGACGTGGAGGTCTACGAGCCGCGTTTCGACTGCAAGGGCTTCCAGTACGTCGTCCTGCGCGGCCTGCGGACGCCGCCCGCGATCGACGACATCACGGGATGCGCCGTGCAGACGGATTTTTCGGACATCGGGACATTCGCCTGTTCGGACGAGACGTTCAACGAGCTGATGCGGATGGGGGTGTGCGCCTACAAGGCGAACTTCGCCAACGGCGTGCCGACGGACTGTCCGCAGCGCGAGCGGAACGGGTGGACGGGCGACGCCTCCATCGCGAGCGAGCTGGCGCAGTACTGCTTCGAGAACACGGCGGGGTACGAGAAGTGGCTGCGCGACATCTGCGACGCGCAGCTGCCGTCGGGCGGCATCCCCCAGATCGTCCCCACGGGCGGCTGGGGCGCGGGCGGCGCGGGTCCCGTCTGGGACAGCGCGCTCGCCTGCATCGCGTGGAACCTGTGGTGCTATCGCGGCGACCGGGCGATCCTCGGCGAGATCTATCCGCATCTGGTCCGCCACCTCGAATGGGTGCGGGCGAAAGAGAAAGGCCATCTGGTCGAGAACTGGTTCGGCGACTGGCTCGCCGTGAACGAGAAGCACGTGCCGAACAAGCGCTATACGGCCAGCTGCTACTACTATCTGGAGACGCGCATCCTGGCGGAGATCGCCGCCGTCCTGGGGCGGACGGACGCCGCCGCCCGCTGGTCGGCGACGGCACGGGCGACGCGGGAGGCCATCAACGCCGCGTTCTACAAGGGCGGCGGCGTCTACGACAACGGCGGTCAGACGGCGCAGGCGCTGCCGCTGACGCTTGGCATCGTGCCGAAACCGGAGCGGAAGGCCGTCGCGGCGAAACTCGTGGAGGCCGTCGCGCGGGCGGACAACCACGTGGACGTGGGGTTGATCGGCATGAAGCATCTCTTCCGTGCGTTGAGCCTTGCCGGCCGCAGCGATCTCGCCTACCGGCTGCTCGTCAACCCGACGAAGCCTTCGCCCGTCGCCTCGTGGATGAAGCGCGGCGGCACGACCCTGTGGGAGGACTGGAACGACGGCGCGTCGCGCAACCATGTGATGTTCGGCGACTACGTGGCGTGGGCCTACCAATATCTGGCGGGCATTCGCCTGCCGGAGTCGGACGGTTCGAGCGCGGCGTTTCCGAATCCGGCGCAGGTCGCCTTCAAGGACGTGCTTCTGGCGCCCGACCCGTTTGCGGACCTGGATTGGGTCGCCGCTTCGGTCGACGGGCCGTATGGCGTCGTCAAAAGCGAATGGCGGCGCAGCGCGGACGGCGCTGTCACCTATTCGTTCGCCGTGCCGCCGAACACGACGGCGACGATCCGCCTGCCGGGTTATGCGGATCGGAAAGTCGGCTCGGGAACTTTCGTTTTCCATCACCCAGGAAAAGACAAACCAGGAAAGGACAAAAAAGAGAAATGAAGACCTCCATTGACATCAACCGCCGCAGCTTCCTCTTCGGATCGGCTGCCGCCGCCGCCCTCGCGGGGTGCGCGACTTCCAAGGTTGGCGCGCGCGCCCTCAAGCCGGGCGAGAAGTACCGCCTCGCGCTCATCGGCTGCGGCATCCAGATGCGCTGCCTCGAAGAGCAGTTCCTGCGCGCCGATCTCGGCGGCAAGCACGTCGATGTCGTCGTGGCCTGCGACTGCGACCGCGTGCGCGCGGCGTACATGGCCGAGCGCGTGAACCGCCATGCGGGCAAGGACGTCTGCCGCGCCGCCTTCGACTTCCGCGAGGTGCTGGCCGACCCGACGATCGACGCGGTGTGCATCGCGACGCCCGACCACTGGCACGCCTACAT
>DCMF01000078.1:0-267 GCA_002321305.1 Verrucomicrobia bacterium UBA1629
CCCCACGCAGAATCCTCCGTGCCACCTGGACTCCGCTTTCTCCGCGTTGCGCGAGAGCAACAAGAGGGGTGTTGTGAAAAATCGAATAAAACTCTTGTGAAAAATCTAATGCTTTTGCTTGCCGTTCAAGCCGCGATTATGGTAATATGCGCCCGTGGCTATTTCTACTGAACAAACGACATCTTGCTGAACAAACGAACAAAAACCAGAAGAAAGGATAAAAACAATGAAAAATACGCTAAAACATGAAGTTATCGGGGGGGGGGG
>DCMF01000078.1:333-8569 GCA_002321305.1 Verrucomicrobia bacterium UBA1629
GGGGGGGGGGGGGGGGGTAGCCTCTCTCGCATCGGTCTCGCCCTGACCCTGTTCCTTGGGCTCGCGCCATTTGCGCGGGGCGATGCGCCGGTCCGCCTGACGTATGCGGGTGAGGACAGCGGCGACTGGACGGCGGAGAACGTCTGGAAGGACGCATCGGGCGCGGCCGTCAACTGGGCGGACGGGGCGATTGCCGTGATTGGCGACCAGAGCGTGAACCTGCCTTCGGACGTGGAAGCCTACGGAATCGAATACACGAAGGTGACGGCCGCGCGCTACCTGACGGGTGCGGGCAAGCTGACGCTGGGCGCCGGCGGCCTGACCGTGAAGGAGTCGGGCACCGAACAGGTCAACATCCGGAACACCGGCGGCGTCCATCTCGCGGCGGATCAGACTTGGACGCGGCCGGACGGCCAGTCGCTCTGCCTCGATGAGATGCATCCGCTGACGGCGGCAGCTGGCGTGACCTGGACAATCGGCGGCTGGACGCAGCTGCGCGTCAACTGCCAGGGTTCGCTGGGGCCGGACGTCACGGTCGTCTTTCGTGACAACGCCCAGCTGTCGCCGTCGGAGGGCAACCCGGGGCTGGGAACGCCGAAGCTGGTTTTCGATGGGGCGGGCGTGACATCGACATTCGGCGCACAGTGGTGCAGCCCGGTCTTCGGCGGAACGTACGCGAGCAGCCTCACCCTGCGTTCAGGCGCCTTGCTGGCGTTCAATGCGTCCAAGCTCTGCCGCTTCGAGATTCCCGAACTGGCGGTGGACGGCGAGGGGGCGGATTCGCGGTTCACGGGCGGACTCGTCCGGCTGGCGTCCGGCGAGACGGTGTTCGACGTGAAGGACGGCCGAACCCTGACGCTCGGCGCGATCCTCACGAATGCGCCGAACGCGGCGGCGACCGTCGTGAAGCGCGGCGCGGGCACGCTGACGCTCCTCCAGCCCGAAGAGCCGGTCGATTTCACGGTTTCGGAGGGAACGCTGAAGTTCGCCTTTACGGGCTACCGGCATTACCGCTTCAAGATCGACAAGGCGTATGGCGCGGAAGCGCACGGCGCGCAGATCTCCGAGTTCAAGCTGCTGGACGGCGAAACGGCGATCGCCGGCGGGAAGGCGTCGTATGCGGACGGCACGAAGGTGACGTGGGATTCGGGCAAGGACTGCTCGCCCGGCGAGGATCCGACGAAGGCCGTGGACGGGTCACTCGACTCGAAGTGGCTGGACTGGCGGGCGGCGGCTTCTCGCATCGCCGCCGAGGGCGACAAGGTCTGGGTTCAACTGACGTATGATGCCCCGGTCCTCGCGACGGGCTATTCGTGGGCGACGGCGAACGATGCCGCGCCTTCGACGGGAAAAGATTGCAACGACCCGGCGGCGTGGCGGCTCCTGGCGAGCGACGACGGCGAGAACTGGGTCGAACTCGACAAGCGCACGGACATGGGACCCTACGAGCCCCGCAAGGCGTGGGTCGGCGAGTTCCCCGTATCCTATCCGGCCGGGCGCGGCGCGGACGCCAAGCTGGGCCATGTCGTCGTCGCGGCGGGCGGTACGCTCGACCTGCGGCATTTCACCGCATCGAGGGCCGTGAGCGGCGTCATCGAGAATCGCGGCGGGACGATCCTGACGGCTTCGGGCGATGCGTCGGGGAACTCGGTGGCGGTTCTCGGCGGCACGCTTTCGCGCGGCCCCTCCGCGTTCGGCGGCAAGTTCTTCCGCGTGACGGTCACGGGCAACGGCGGCGCGGAGAAGGTTTCCATCGCCGAGTTCTCGCTGTACGCGGCGGACGGATCGCGCGTCAACCAGGGGACGTTCACGCGCAAGGCGGTCGATTCGCCCGCCGCGCTCGAAGCCAACCAGGTCGCGCTGGCGACGTCCGGCACGGTCTCCAACTGGGAGAACATCGACAAGGTGTTTGACGGCGATGCCGACACGAAACTGCACGTGACCGAGTTGGCTCCGTCGGCGGAGTCGCCGGTCGCGTTCACGTTCCGTCTGCCCGAGTCCGCCGCGCGCGTGGCCGGGTACACGTTCACCACGGCCGCCGATTCGGAGGCGGGCGGCAGTTCGGGGGAAGGCTACTTCTACAGGCGCAACCCGACCGCGTGGACGGTCGAGGGCAGCTTCGACGGCGCGACATGGTACGTGCTGGACGGGCAGACGGCCGCGTCCGCGCCGAAGACGAACAAGACGGAATACAACGGCGGCGTGCCGTATGCCGTGACGGCGTGGGGCGACCCGGCCGAGGGCGAGGAACGTCCGTTTGGCGCGGATGCCGTCGTGTCGGTCGCGCCCGGCGCGACGCTGGAGCTCCGCTCGGAGAAGATGGTGCTCGACCGTCTCGCGGTCGATTGCACGGCGGGGGCGGGGACGATCACGTGCTTCACGCCGGCCGAAAATGGCTCGATCGATGTCCGTCATGCGGACGTGGAGCAGCTCCGGGCAGGGTTCGCGCTGCCGCTGACGGTCGGGGCGGTGAACCGGGCCTCGCTCCTGAAGAAGTGGACGGTGCTGGTCGATGGCGTGGCGGACGAGCGGTTGCGCGTGGTTTACCGCGCGGGCGCCCTGCGAATCGAGACGCGCGGCGGCTTCCTGCTGCTGTTCCGCTGACGCGAAGGGAAAGGAATCGTTCAAGATGACGATGAGACTGCCCGTCTGCGCACTTGCCGCAGGACTCGCCCTGGTCGGGGTCGCGAAGACGCGCTTCGACGTCTCGGCCGACCGCCCCGACTGCCGCTACGGCGTCGGGGAGACGGTGACGTACACGGTGACGGCGACGGACGAGAAGGGCGCGCCGCTCACGTCCGGCAAGGTCGCGTGGTCGCTCGACAACTTCGGCACGGACGTGATTGCGCCGCGTGCCGAGGCTGATCTTGCGGCGGGGAATCCCTTCCGCGTGACGGGCGGCCTGTCCTATCCGGGCTTCCTGCGGCTCAACCTGAAGGCGGCGGACGGCTCGTCGCGCGTCTGGAGCGTGGCGGTCGCGCCGGAGCGGGTGAAAGCTTCGTCGCCGCGCCCGGCCGACTTCGACGCGTTCTGGGACGGCGCCGTCGCAAAGCTCGCGCGCGAAGTGCCGCTCGATCCGCAGATGGTGCGCGTCGCGGAGAAGAGCAAGGGCGCGTTCGACTACTATAACGTCAGCTTCGCGACGTTCGGCGGCCGCGTCTACGGCTTCCTGACCATCCCGAAGGACAGGTCGAGGACGTATCCCGTCCTGGTGACGGTTCCGGGCGCGGGGCCGTACCACAACGGGTCGTGGTACGGCACGGGCGACCGGATCTCGCTGATGATGAACGTCCTGCCGTTCAAGCCGGACAGGGACGGCAAGAAGTTTGCGGCAGACTACCGCAAGTGGGAGGACGGGCTGAAGAGGAGATATGGGACGAAAGGGCAGTACGGCACGGCGGGAATCGCCGCGTCGCGCGAGGATTACGTCTTCTATCCGGTCATCCTTGGCATCAGCCGGGCTGTGGATTGGCTCGCGGCGCGTCCCGAAGTGGACAAGGAGCGCATCGGCTACTGCGGCGGCAGCCAGGGCGGCGCGTTCGGCTACTTCCTGCTGGGGCTGAACAGGAATTTTACGCGCGGCGCAATGTACATTCCGGCGATGGCGGATCATCTCGCCGCGCGGCAGAAGCGTCTGGCGACCTGGCCGGAGCTGATGCGCAACCAGTCCGCCGAGGGCCGCGCGGCGGCGGAGAAGAACGCGCCCTATTTCGACATCGCGCATTTCGCGCCGCGCATCCGCGTGCCGGTGCGCTCGGCCGTCGGGCTGAGCGACACGACGTGTCCGCCCGCCGGCGGCTGGAGCGCGTTCAACGCGCTCGGCTCGAACGACAAGTCGATGACGTCCGTCCCCGGCATGACGCACAAGGCCGACGCGGCGCTCGAACAGGGCCAGTTCGCCTGGGCGTGCGGCACGAAGCCGGCGTTCGTTGCGCCGGCGCGCACGCCGGGGTCGAACGCGGCGCGCGTCTTCGGGAAGCTGAAGGCCGTCGGCGCGTCGCCGAACTACTACTGGGCGTGGACGTATCCGTGGCTCAACCACGGCGGCTGGGGCGGCGACAGGCGGTTCGTGCAGGAGAAGGACGGGAAGTTCCTGCCGAAGCCGCTCAAGGACGTCAAGCTGGACTGCGATTACGTGAGCCGCTACACGGAGGGTCGCCGCGCACTCATCAACTACGCGGACCTTGCGAGCGTCGTCGGCACGTGGCACTCGCCGCGCTACTACGCCGTCAACCGCGCCGGGCTGACGGCGGCGATCCAGAAGCAGTGGGCCGCGTTCGGCGCGATCACGGTCTTCAACTGGCACATGGATCAGCCCTACACGACGAACGGCTTTCCGAAGGCCTCCTATCGCTTCAAGTCCATGGGTGCGAATCGGAACGTCGTCCGGCAGATTCTCGACGGCACGGGCGGGCCGTGCGGCACCGGCGCAATCGAGGGGAAGACCATCCGCGAGCCGGCGCCGAATCCGAGGGCGTGGTTCCTCGCCCAGTTGGCGGACGTCGCGGACTTCATCAACGGGCTGAACGACCCCGAGACGGGCGAGCCGATTCCCGTCATCCTGCGCTATCCGCACGAGGCGGACGGCAACTGGTTCTGGTGGGGGAACGGGTGGTGCACGGCGGAGGAGTTCCGCGCGTTCTGCCGTTTCGAGGCCGACTACTTGCGCCGCGCGTGCGGCCCGGATCGCATCCTCTTCGCCTACACGCCCGACAGGCAGTGGAAGGCGTTCGGCAAGGAGGGCGACGTGGCGAACACGTTCCTCGCGCGCTATCCGGGCGACGCCTACACGGACGTGATCGGCATCGACGACTACGGCATCGGCAACGGCAAGACGGTTGAACAGGCGGAGCGAAGCCTCGCGAGGTCCATCGACCGCCTGCGGCAGATGTCCGCGTTCGCGGCGGAGCGCAACCTCGTCGTGTGCATCTCGGAGAGCGGCGGCAGCGGCAAGCGCGACGACTTCTGGGTGTATCTGCACCGCGCCGCGACGGCGGAGGGCGTCGCCTGCGCGTTCGTGGACGCCTGGTGCTGGATCTACGGCATGAAGCCGGAGACGCCCGCTTCGGAGGCGGACGAGCGCGCGTTCGCCCGTCGCCCCGAAGTGCTGATGGAGGGTTCTTCGGGCGCGGGCTTCAACGCGCGCGGAGCGGGTGATGCAGATCGGTGACTTGACGTTTAACCTCGTATCAAAGAACCTCTTTACCGCGACTCGCTGCCGCGCCGCCCCGGCTGGAAACACCCCGTCGAGACGTATGTCGTCGAGGTCTGCGGCAACCGGGGCTACAACTGGTTCAACGTCATCTGATCGTCTGCGCAGGATTGCACGGCGGCGAGCGAAAGGGCGCGGACGAACGCCTCTGTATTCGCCGCTGTCGAATGGCTAATGGAAGAAATGGTGTAGGTCTAATGGAAGAATCTATATGGGTCTAATGGAATTCTTGTCAGGTGCATAGTGGAATATTTTACACAGAAATGATATTCTTGTTTCCATTCAAAATGGAGGTAAAGTATGTCAGAAGTCGAATATAACAGATGGGCGGTTGAAAGTGTGCGCGAAGTTCTCGGCATCTTTCGGGCTGTCTTTATCTCGTCGATGAGGTGCCGGTCTGGTGTAGTGGTGACTATGGCAGACTCAATAAGCGATCTAAGTATTTCGCGGCCGATACGGGAATGATTGCCGCCGTGCTGGGGTGGAAGGAGGGCGACGTGTATCTTGACAGCGACAGGTCGGGGAAACTCGTCGAATCATGGGTCTACAATCAGCCGGTTGCGCAATTGGATCTTGATCCCAACGGCTCGATCTATCAGTATCGGGACAGGCAGAAACGCGAAATTGACTTCATCGTCGAGTCTGATGACGGCAGTCGATTGGGCATTGAGGTCAAAGCCGGTTCTGACGTTGGCGAGGAGGATTTCCGGCATCTCAAATGGTTCAGGGACAATCTGGCGAAGGACAAGCCGTTTGTCGGCATCGTCGCCTATACGGGCGAAACGACCTTGCCGTTCGGCAAATACCTTTATGCCGTGCCGATGGGGGCAATCTGCGGTTAGACCTGAAAACCGCAGTTGGGAATCGAATGGATAGACGATACATTTCGCATTGTTAAAAATCGAATAAAACTCTTGGCAAAAAACAAATGCTTTTGCTTGCCGTTCACGTCGCGATTATGGTAAAATGGTCTCATCTTGATTCGCGAAAGACCATGACCCATGACCTGTGGAAAAATTGACAGACGGACATTTCTGGAACTTTGTGCGCTTTCCGCCGCGAGCGGTTGCGCGTCCCCGTTTGGACTTGGAAAGTCCGGCCGGGGCGGCGGCTCGCCTGACTACTGGTGCACATGGGCCACGCAGTCTCATTCGGTCGGGAAGTCCGTCAAGCTGGGGCTGATGGGCAGTTCGTTCCATGGCGACCAGGGCATCGCGTGGGCGCGCGACAACCTGAACGAGCGCATCCTGTTTGACGGCTGGGCGAAAAGCTACTACCCGTCCGTGCGCGGCAGCCTTTACTGTGTGCTGGACGACGGATGGGATGTCCCGTATGGCGAAAACCCCGGCAAGTCCATCGAGCCGTTCGGCTCGCTGGTGGCGGATGCGGAGCGGTTCCCGTCGTTCGCGGGGACGCCCGCCGCCCGCATGCGGGGGCTCAACCGTGCGCTTCAGGATCTCGGCTGGCGCGGGGCTGGCCTGTGGGTCGCCGCACAGGCCAGGGGCGAAGGGCGGAACGCCCGACTGGACGTCTCCGCCGCCCGCGAGGACCTGAAGCGCAAACTGGCGTGGTGTGCCGAAGCGGGCATCGGCTATCTCAAGGTCGATTGGGGCGTGCATTCCGGTTCGACGGAATACCGGCGGTTGCTCAGCGAGGCGAAGGATGCGGAGGCGCCCGACGTGTTCGTCGAGCATTGCGCCGTCATGGGCGCGCCGTTCAACGGCCTCTCCTTCGGCGCGGACGGCACGATGACGTGTACGGGACGTGCGGCGGAAGACGCGCCCTGGCGGGAGCAGGCGCGGCAGATCATGCGCTTTGCGGATGTCCTGCGCATCTACGACCTCATGCAGCCGCTCACGCTGTGCAACGCCGCCGAGCGGACGCAGATCCTGTTGCGCCTGGGCGAGGCGGATGCGGCCAAGGCCCTCGTCAACGTGGAGGACGAGATTTATCTCGGCGCGGCGCTGGGCTGCACGTTTGGCGCGATGCGCTCGCCCGACTCCATGCGTCCCTACGGCGGTCGCGACTGGTCGGACTGCTGGCGTCGCACGACGGAAGTCGTCCGCGCGACGAACTGGCGGCGTTATGCGCCCGCCTTTTCGGCGGCGGACGGCTCGCGCACGCTCGTTTCCGACGAGACGGTGACGGACGACTGGTTCTTCGAGACGGGGACGGTTTGGTGGAAGAAGATCTATGGAAAGCACCCGGTGCAGTCCGCGCCCGCGCGCATTGCGCGAAACCTGCCGCTGCCCGACGTGAAGGTGACGGGGGATGATTGCCCGCTGGTGTGCGTGTCGCGCCATCCGAACGGAGCCCTTGCCGTTGGCGCGCTGCCGCGCATCAAGTGGCCGCGCGGTCGCTTCGAGGTTCAGGCGGACATCCGCCTCGACGTCGTGCCGGGACGGCATCTTGCGGTCTTCGGCACGGTCGCGTCCGTCAGCGTGCGCGACAACGGGGCGACACGTGTGCTGGCGCGTGACTTGGCGGCAGACGACTCGCCGAGCGAGGACATCACGAACGCCGTCGTCCGCACGGGTGACGGGCGGCTTGTCTTGCCCGGCGAGGTGCTGAACCGAATTGGCGCGCAGACAACGCGCGACTTGTCGTCGCCGGCCTGTCACATCGAATTTGCCGGATAACCATTCACGTGAATCAAATCAACTTGAATCCAACCAAACCGAAAGGAAACGGAACAGCCATGAAGACCCTGAAGATGAGAGTGAAAATCGCAGCCTGTGCGTGTGCGACAGCCTTGTGCGCCACGACGGCCTTTGCCGCCGATGCGCGCCTGACGTGGACAGGCGGAACGTCGGGCGACTGGAACGCCGCAGACGCATGGACGAATGAGTCGGGCGAAAAGGTCAGCTGGGCGGACGGCGCAGTCGCTGTCTTGACTGGCGAAAACGGCACGACCGTGAGCATCCCGGAAAACGTGACGATCGCCGCAAACGGCATCGACTGCGAGCCTTCCGCGAAAAGCGCCGTCATCTACGTCAAGGGCAAGGGCATCTTGCGCATAGGGGG
>DCMF01000078.1:8625-21574 GCA_002321305.1 Verrucomicrobia bacterium UBA1629
GGGGGGGGGGGGGGGGGGATTGCCTTGAAGGGCACCTCAACTCAACTGAACATCCAGAATACGGGCGGCGTGGTTCTCGCCGGCGACCAGACGTGGTCGGTCGCCAAGACGACAACCCTCTGCATTGACATGCACATTCCGCTCACCGCCGAGAACGCGAAACAGCTGACCGTGACGGACGGCGGTTCGCTGCGCGTCAATGCGGCGGGCAAGCTCACTGCTGACACGACGGTGCTGCTGACGGGCGGTGCCGTGCTGTCGCCCGCGCCCAACGGCACGATCACGTGGGGGTTGGGGCAACCCGTGCTCGTCTTCGCGGGCGAAGGCAAGCTGGGGCAGTTCGGCGGACGGTATTCGAGTTCGTTCCTCGATTCGCGCTACGCATCGCGCGTGGTGCTGCGGGACGGCGCCGATCTTCAGCTGAACCGCTACAGCAATGCGAATCAGCCGACGGAGCCTTCGTTGGGCGTGCCGCTGGCGGTCGAGGGCGAGGCCACGGCGGACGGCTCCCGCATCACGGGCGATGCGCCGCTTCAGCTGCTGCTGGACAGAAACGAAGTGGACGTGGCGGACGGGCTGACGCTGACCGTCGAACCGTCGCTGACGAACGCGGCGGCGCGGGAGACGACGGCGGAACTCGTCAAGAGGGGTGTCGGTACGCTGGCGCTGACGAGCGGCGTCCAGTTCGTCGGATTCACGGTCGCCGGAGGTACGCTTCGCCTCGCCGAGCCGAAGGGCTATTCGCACTATCGGTTCGTCGTGGACAGCGTGCGCGGCGGCAAGGCGGCGAGTCTGCAGTATTCGGAATTCAAGCTGCTGAACGGCGCGACGGACATCACGGCCAAGCGGAGCGGCTTCAGCTATGCGGTGGGCACGCCCGCCGAGAAGTTTGCCGACGTCGATCAGGCGACGACATCCTACTGGGTGAACGAAAAGCCCGAATGGGTCGTGGACGGGAAGGTGAACGACCAGAAGTGGCTGGACTACCGGGGCTCCGCCGCGCGCATCGCCTCGGAGGGGGCGTCCCTCTACATTCAGCTCGACTATGCGACACCTGTCGTGGCCACCGGCTATTCGTGGGCGACGGCGAACGATGGCGGGCCGGACAAGGGCGACTACTGCCGCGATCCGTCGGGCTGGCGTCTGCTCGGCAGCGACGACGGCGAAAACTGGACTGAACTCGACCGCCGCGAGAGCATGGGGCCGTATGCCGAGCGCAAGAGCTGGGTCGGCGAGTTCGCGATTTCCTACGGGGCTGACCGTTTTGCGCAGCCGTTTGACAATGTGCAGGTGGACAAGGGAGGCACGCTGGAGACGCGCGGCTGTCCGCTCGCCGGCCTTCGGGTCGATTGCGACAACGGCGGTGGCACGGTCACGAAATTTGTGCCCGCACCCAATGGCGTGCTGGATCTGATTTGCGCGGATCCGTCGGCTCTGACCGCGTCGTTCGCAGTGTCGCTGACGATTGGGGACACCTCGAACCTGGGCAACCTTGCAACGTGGCGCGTGCGCGTCAACGGTGTTGAGAAAGCCGGATATGTCGTGCGCTTCAAAAAGGGAAGGCTCGTCGTCCGAGGTGCCGGCTCCCTGCTGATCATCCGCTAATGGGGACAGAAAAAGTGGAGAACCGAATGAGCATGACTGTCAGTCGTCGTCATTTTCTGCGCGGTGCCTTCGGGCTGGTCGCGCTGGGGGCGTGCGATTGTTTCGCGATCGGCAGACCCGCCGGCCGCATCCGCCTCGCGGCGGTGGGCATGATGGGCAAGGGGTATTCGGACTGGCTGCCGATGCTGAAGTCCGGCCTTGTCGAGATCGTCGCGTTCTGCGACTGCGACGAGGGCAAGCGCGCCGAGGCGCAGAAGGCCCTCGCTCGGGACGGCATCGCGTTCGACCTCGCCAAGGTGCCGTTTTATACGGACTACCGTCGGCTGCTCGATGATGCGGGGACGCTCGGCGTACAGGCCATGACGGTCTCGACGACCGATCACACGCATGCCGCCATCGCGATCACCGCGATGAAGCAGGGCATTCACGTGTTCGTGCAGAAGCCGCTGGTGCGGACGCTCTGGGAACTCGACTACTTCAACCGCACGGCGAAGGAGTACGGCGTCGTCACGCAGATGGGAAACCAGGGCAGTTCGCTGACGGGATTCCGTCGTGGCGTCGAGATTCTCAATTCGGGCATCCTCGGCGACGTGACGGAGGTTCACGTGTGGACGAATCGTCCAGTCTGGCCGCAGGGCCGGAACGCGGTTGCGGCGATTGGGAAAGTGCCGAGCAAGCCCATGCCGGCGGCGTTGAACTGGGACGCCTGGCTCGCGACGGCGCAGGAACGCCCCTGGCGACCGCTCTATCATCCGTTCCACTGGCGCGGCTTCTTCGACTTCGGCTGCGGCGCGTTCGGCGACATGGCGTGCCACACGATGAATCTGCCGTTCCGCGGACTGGAGCTCGGCTCGGTGGACACTGTCGAACTCAAGCGGATCGAAGACAAGACGGATCTGGCGTTCCCGGCAAAGTCGGTCGTCGTCCTCAATTACGCGGCGCGCGTTTCGCAGGCGCGCCCGGGCGTGAACCTGCCGGCCGTCAAGCTGATCTGGTACGATGGCAATCTGAAGCCGTCTGCCGATCTCATGCCGCAGGTGATTGCGGCGGGACTGGAGCGCGACAAGGAGACGGGCGAGGGCAAGGTCCCGAACACCGGTTGCCTGATCGTCGGCACGCGCGGCATCCTCTGCTCGACGAACGACTACGGCGGGGACAGCTTCATCGCGCTCAAAGGCGAGGCGAAAGCCGTCAACGTCAAGGACCATGAGGCCTGCAAGGCGGTCGCGCACACGATCCCGTACCGCACCGATTCGGTCGCGACGCAGGCCGCGCAGTCCGGCTACGCGGCGATTTCGGCGGACGGGCACTACGGCGAGTTCCTGAACGCGATTCTCGGCAAGGGGCCTGTGTACGCGGCGACACATTCGCGGTGCTATTCGGACGTCGAGTACGCGATTCCGCAGATGGAGGGTATCCTCGTCGGCTGCGCGGCACAGCGCGTCGGGCTGACGGGCGCGGAGGGTGTCTTCCACTGGGATGCGAAGAACGGGCGCTTCCGCGAAGAGGCGCCGAACCGTTATCTGAAGCCGTATATCCGCACGGGCTTCGCATTCTGATCAGAGGGGCTGGACATGAACAAGCTGTTCGTATGCATCGGATCGGCGTGCCTGTGCCTGGCTGCAGGCGCGAAGACGCTTTTCACCGTTTCGGCCGACCGCCCCGACTGCCGCTACGGCGTCGGGGAGGCGGTGACGTACACGGTGACGGCGACGGACGAGAAGGGCGCGCCGCTCACGTCCGGCAAGGTCGCGTGGTCGCTCGACAACTTCGGCACGGACGGGATCGCGCCGCGTGCCGAGGCCGATCTTGCGGCGGGGAATCCCTTCCGCGTGACGGGCAGCCTGCCCTATCCGGGCTTCCTGCGGCTCAACCTGAAGGCGGGGGACGGCTCGTCGCGCGTCTGGAGCGTGGCGGTCGCGCCGGAACGGGTTCGCGCCGCTTCGCCGCGCCCCGACGACTTCGACGCGTTCTGGGACAATGCCGTCGCGAAACTCGCGCGCGAGGTGCCGCTCGATCCGCAGATGGCGCGCGTCGCGGAGAAGAGCAAGGGCGCGTTCGACTACTACAACGTCAGCTTCGCGACGTTCGGCGGACGTGTCTACGGCTTCCTGACCATTCCGAAGAACAGGACGCGCAAATATCCGGCGCTTGTGAAGGTTCCCGGTGCCGGACCTTACCACAACGCTTCGGGCTACGGCTCGGATGCGCGCGTGACGCTGATGATGAACGTCCTGCCGTTCAAGCCGGACGCGGACAATGCGAAGTTCAAGGCCACCTATCGGGAATGGGAAGACGGGCTGAAGAAGAAATACGGGACGAAAGGGCAGTATGGGACGGCCGGCATCGGTGTGTCGCGCGAGGATTACGTCTTCTACCCGGGCATCCTCGGCATCAGTCGGGCGGTGGACTGGCTTGCGGCGCGTCCTGAAGTGGATGCGGCGCACATTGGCTATCACGGCGGCAGCCAAGGCGGCGGCTTCGGCTATTTCCTGCTAGGGCTGAACAGGAACTTCACGCGCGGCGCCATGTACATCCCGGCACTGGCGGACCATCTCGCCGGAAAGGCGCGGCGACGGGCGACGTGGCCGGAGATGATCCGTTGCCAGCCCGATTCGGTGCGCGCGGCGGCGGAGCGGAACGCGCCCTACTTCGACATTGCGCATTTCGCGCCGCGCATCCGCGTGCCGGTGCGCTCGATCGTCGGCTTGAGCGACATGACGTGTCCGCCCGCCGGCGGCTGGAGCGCGTTCAACGCGCTCGGCTCGAATGACAAGTCGATGGTTTCCGTTCCTGGCATGACGCACGCGATCGACCCGGCGCTCGAACGCGACCTGTTCAAGTGGGTCTGCGGCGATAGCCCCGCCTTTTGCCCGTCGCCGCGCACGCCGGGGTCGAACGCGGCGCGCGTCTTCGGGAAGCTGAAAGCCGTCGCCGCGTCGCCGAACTACTACTGGGCGTGGACGTATCCGTGGCTCGACCACGGCAAGCGCACGGGCGACATGCGGAACGTCGTGGAGGAAAACGGACGCTTCCGCCCCAAGCCGCTCGCCGACGTCAAACTGTCGTGCGACTACATGAAGTTTGCGGACGGACGCCGCACCTTGATCAACTACGCGGATCTCGCGAGCGTCGTCGGCACATGGCATTCGCCGCGCTACTATGCCGTCAACCGCGCGGGACTGACGGCGGCGATCCAGAAGCAGTGGGCCGCGTTCGGCGCGATCACGGTCTTCAACTGGCACATGGACCAGCCCTACACGACGAACGGCTTTCCGCAGGCCTCCTACCGCTTCAAGAGCGACGGCGAAAACCGCAACGTCGTCCGCCAGATTCTCGACGGCACGGGCGGGCCGTGCGGCACCGGCGCGATCGAGGGCAAGTCCTACCGCGCGCCGTTTCGGAATCCAAGGGAGTGGTTTCTTGATTCGCTGGCGGATGTCGCGGACTTCATCAATGGCTTGAACGACCCCGAGACGGGCGAACCGATTCCCGTCATCCTGCGCTATCCGCACGAATGCGACGGCAACTGGTTCTGGTGGGGAAACGGGTGGTGCACGGCGGAGGAGTTCCGCGCGTTCTGCCGTTTCGAGGCGGACTGGCTGCGCCGCGCGTGCGGCCCAGACCGCATTCTCTTCGCCTACACGCCCGACCGGCAGTGGAAGGCGTTCGGCAAGGAGGGCGATGCGGCGAACACGTTCCTCGCGCGCTATCCGGGCGACGCCTACACGGACATCATCGGCATCGACGACTACGGCATCGGCAACGGCAAGACGGATGCCGAGGCCGAGCGGAATCTCGAAAAGGCCGTCGGGCGCCTGCGGCAGATGAGCGCGTTCGCGGCGGAACGCAACCTCGTCGTCTGCATCTCGGAGAGCGGCGGACGCTGGAAGCGCGATGACTTCTGGGTGTATCTGCACCGCGCAGCGACGGCGGACGGTGTAGTCTGCGCGTTTGTTGACACGTGGAGTACGCTGTGGGGCACGCTGCCGAACACGCCCGCCTCGGAAGCGGACGAGCGGGCGTTCGCCCGCCGCCCCGAAGTGCTGATGGAGGGTTCATCGGGCGCGGGCTTCAACATGCGTTCGGAACGGGTGATGCTGATTGGCGACTCGATCACCGAAATGGCGCTGACGATGAAGCCGAACGGCTTCTATCATCAGCTCACGAACGCGGCCGCCCGCGTCTGCCCGAAGGAGGGGCTGGAATTCATTCCGCTCGGCTACAGCGGCTACCGCGTCGGCACGTGGAGACAGATGGAGCGGGATGCGAACAAACGCGCATTCCCGGCCAAGTTCGACAAGTCGCGGTCGCTGAAGTCCGTCCTGGACGCGGGGGCCGAGACGGTTGTCGTCTTTCTCGGCATGAACGACCTCCTGCTGCCGACCGTCTCCGAAGATCCGGCCTCACACAAAGTCTGGCTGGCGGATTACGCCGCGTTCGTGACGAATCTGGCCGTCCGTTGCCGGCCCAGACGCTTCGTCTTTGCGTCCATCACGCCGCTGACGGCGGACACCGAGAGTCCCAAGAACGCGGTTCGTCGGCAGCTGAACGCCCTGCTGCGTGACTATGCCGCCTCCGTGGGCGCCACGTATGCGGACTTCGGTGCGGCAATTGAAGAGCTTCAGGCGAAGACGCGGACGTTTCGAACAGACTATCGGCTGGTTCCTGATTTCGTCCACCCGAACGGTCTGGGGCACACGGCGCTTGCGCGCGAACTGTGCCGTGCGTTGGACCTGGAGGATTTAGCCGTCCATTTCACGGCCAAGTTGGATGCGGAAGTCCGGGCGGTTGAAAGCGCCGTAAAGAAACCGTCGCTGTCCGTGCGGCTGCAGCCGGAACGGCGTCTGGACGCGGCTGACGCGGATGAGTTGACATACCGCATTGACTGGCACGTCCACGGCGCGGACGCAGCGGCGGTCGATGTGGAGGTCCCGACGGGATGGCGTGTCGTGCGAATGGAACGGACGGGCAAGCATGCGGGCGCGGTGGTCGTGTGCGGCGCGCCCAGTCGGCTCCGCAATCGCGTCGTCCTGACGGCTAGCGCGGCCGAGGCGGTCGTGGACATCGCGCCGCCCTGGCGCGTCTCGGAGCCGTTCGATTTCCCGACAGCCTGGCGCGCGGATTCCGCGACGGGGCGGGCGGCCTGGCGTGCGGACGCGGTTCCGCCCAAGACGGAAAACGCGGGCGGGGCGTGGCTTCTTGCCACGCCGACGTGGGACTACACCGGGGCGGAGAAGGGTCGCCTGGATCCGGGTTCGCTGGATGCGTTTCAGCTTTTCTTCGGCGGACGGACAGACAGCTTCTATGCGGTGCGCTGGATCAAGGCGCCGGAGGACATGGAACTTTCGGGTGTCTTGACGCACGGCACGTTTTCGGCGACATTGGGGTTTCACGTCTCCGTGGATGGCGTCGGACAGTTCGCCGGGACGCTTGACCGGCAGGGCGGCAATCGGACGGCGGGGCCGGTGCGTCTGCACAAGGGCTGGAACAGGCTGACGGTGCGGTGCGATCACAAAGACTGGCAGCGCCAGTTCGCGTTCAATCTTGAAACGCGCGACGGTCGGAAGCCCGACGGGCTGACGTATGCCTGGAAGCAGCCTCGTCCGTAAGGCGACAGCGAGTGGCAGGAATGACAACTGAAAGAAACAAGAGGAAAGAATCAACGATGAACAAAGTCACAGGACAAGTCGGACTCGTCGCTTGGGCGGCGGTTTTTGCCACCGGGACGGGTTTCGCAGCCTTCAGGGAGGCGCACGTCGAAGACAAGCCCGTCGTGCTGGTCACGTCCGCAACGGTGAAGGGCAAGGCTCCTTCGCGGCTGCCGCCCGGAAAGGCGTGGAAACTGGTTTGGCACGACGAGTTCGACAGGCCGGAGATCGACAAGACGAAGTGGATGTGCCGCGAGAGCTTCTGGGGACAGGACTTCCCTGCGTTCGCGCATGATTTCGAGGGCGTCGAGATGACGGGCGAGACAGTCCGGCTCCATCTGCTGCGCAAGGGCGACGACTTTACGTCGCCGCACCTTCAGTCCGGCTCCCTGACCTACGACATTCCCAAGGATTCGGACGGGTTCTGGCCGTTCGGCACACGGCGGAAGCCGCTGTTCATGAAGAAGTACGGCTATTTTGAAATCCGCTGCCGCCTACCGAAATATCCGGGCTGGCACGCGGCGTTTTGGCTTCAGGCGCCTGGCGTTGGCTCGCATCCGGATCCGGCGGTCGCCGGCGTCGAGACGGACATCATGGAGAACTACCGTCAGCATACGCACGGCAAGATGGTCGGCGGAAACGGCTGGGGCGGTTACGGGAAGGACTCCCAGTGGTTCGGGCATTTCCAGTGGACGCACGAGGAAACGCCGGACGGCTGGCACACCTACGGCTGCGAATGGTCGCCTGCCGGCTACACGTTTTACAGCGACGGAAAGAAAGTCGGCGAGCAGAACGCGCCGGTTTCGCACGTGCCAGAGTTCCTGCTCGTCTCGACCGAACCGGGCGGCTACCGCAAGTGCGCCCCAGACGGCGGCTTGACGGCCGGGCGCAAGCTGCGCGAATGGGGCAAGCCCGATCCGCGCCTGTTCGACGTGAAGCTGCCGGACTTCTTCGAGGTCGATTTCGTGCGTGTCTATTCGGATCCGCAGGTCGATGGAGGCGAGACCGAATGAGCGCCGTCGTGAAAAGACTCGTCGCCGTCGCGCTGTCGACTCTCTGCGGTGCGGCCGTTGCGGCGGAATCGGCGGAACTGCCGTACGGCGTGGACGGGATCTATCCGCACCTGGCGATGTTCAACGACGAGGGCGAGTGCGGCACGGGCGCGGTCGTGCCGTGGGCGGGATCCCTTTGGGCCGTCACCTACGGGCCGCACTGCCCGCTCGGCTCGTCCGACAGGCTCTACGAGATCAGGCCCGACCTGACGCGGGTCGTCCGTCCCGAGTCCGTCGGCGGCACGCCCGCGAACCGGCTGATCCACCGCGAGACGAACCAGCTGCTCATCGGGCCCTACGTCATCGACGCCGGGGGGAACGTGCGCACCGTGCCGCCCGCGAAGATGCCGGGCCGCCTCACGGGCGCGGCGCGCCACCTGACAGACCCGTCGAACAAGGTCTACGTCGCGACGATGGAGTCGGGGCTTTACGAGCTGGACATGCGCACGCTCGCCGTGAACACGCTCATCCGCGAGCGCGAGGCGTCCTACTGCCGCTACTCCGGCACGCTGCCCGCCCTGCCGGCGGGCTGGCGTGAGGCGCCGCTGACGCGCGTCCCCGGCTACCACTCGAAGGGCCTCGCGTCGGGATTCGGGCGCGTCTTCCTCACGAACAACGGCGAGGACAGCGAGGAGGCGCGCCGGAACCCGTTCATCGCGTCCGGCGTCCTCGCGGACTGGTCGGCGCCGGGGCAGGACTGGCGCACGATCCGCCGCTGCCAGTTCACGGAGGTGACGACGCGGGACGGCATCTGCGGCAACGGGCGTCCCGAATCGAGCCCGGTCTGGTCGCTCGGCTGGGACGCGAAGAGCGTCATCCTCGCCGTCACGACGAACGGCGCCGCCTGGACGTACTGCCGCCTCCCGAAGGCTTCGCACTGCTATGACGGCGCGCACGGCTGGAACACCGAGTGGCCGCGCATCCGCGACGTCGGCTTCGGCGACGGGACGCTGCTCGCGACGATGCACGGCACGTTCTGGAAGTTCCCTGCGGACTTCTCGCCCGCGAAGCCGGACGGCATCCGACCGCTCTCGACGTACCTCAAGGTCGTCGGCGACTTCTGCCGCTGGGGCGACCGCATCGTCTTCGGCTGCGACGACCAGGCGAAGAACGAGTTCCTCGGCACTCGGACGCTCAAGAGGGGCGCGCCAAAGCGCGACCGCTCGCAGTCCAACCTCTGGTTCGTGAGGCCGGAGGACCTCGCGTCGTTCGGCCCGCCGTCCGGCGAGGGCTGGGTGTGGCTGAAGGAGGACGTGAGGGCCGGCGACGTCTCCGACCCGTATCTCCATGCCGGGTACGAGACGATGGACTTCGCGTTCACGGACGCGGACGGCCGGGCCGTGCCGCATGAGCTGCTGCGCGAGGGCGACTGGGTGCGCGTGAGGGCGCTCGCGGACGCGAAGGGCGCGGACGCGCACTTCGTCTACGGCCCGGCGCGTCCGGCGGCGTCCGTGAAGCCCGTCGGCAAGATCGACATCTACGACGACTATTCGCAGAAGACCTACTCGTTCCCGAACGTGAACGGCGACACGACGGTGATCTGCCGCGAGGTCGCGACGGAGCGCGACCTCCTGTACGTCGGCGGCGTGTTCTACGAGCTGCCGGCGGACAACGCGGGCGGCTTTGCTGAACTCAGGCCGGTCGCGCTTGCGGACGAGCCGGTGCGTTCCATCGAGGCGCGGCTCGGGCTCGTGTTCGTGAACGGCCGGCCGATGGCGCTCGACTCGCTCTGGAAGAACGGCACGGCGGCGAAGGCCTACTGGCTCTGGCGAGACTGGACGGCCAAAGCGTCGCATCTGCAGGACAAGGGAGGTGAGAGGTGATGAAGATGAAGGGTGCAATTGGCGTTGTCGGGCTGTTCGCCGCGTCAGCCGCATGTGCGGCGGACGGCGCGGACAAGACGTTTCTCTCGCGCATCCACGCGAAGGCGGAGGCGGATGTCGAGACGGCGTACTGGGCGCGCGGCGCGATCGTGGACACGAACCCGTTCTCGGCGCAGTCCGTCGACCTCTCGGCCGACCTTTCGCCGTTCGGCTACGTCGGCGGCTATGCCTGGAGCGTGTCGTCGATGTCGCGTTCCGGGCAGTCGGCGACGCGGCGCAACGCCTACAACGAGGTCGACTACGGCGTGTACTGCGGCTATGCGCTGGAATTCGCCGAGGGCTGGGCGCTCGACTCGACGGTCGCGAAGAAATGGGTCACGCTGCCGGGCTACCGTCCCCACGCCCACACGATCTCGGAGTGGAACGTCTCGCAGGCGCTGCGCAATCCGTTCGTCACGCCGTACTGGCTGCTGCGCCGCGCGGTGGCCGGACAGGAGTGGTGCTACTGGGACGTCGGCCTCGAACGCGGCTGGACGCTGACGGAGCGCCTGACCCTGACGGCGCGCGTCTTCGGCGAACTCGGCGACGCGCGGCACTTCCGCGCGCAGTACGGCGCGAATCCGAACGCGGCGGACGGCGCGTATGCGCACGGGCTGATGGCGTTGAACCTGCTGCTGCGGCTCGACTATGCGGTGACGGACAACTTGTCCGTCTTCGCGTTCGTGCACCAGTTCGATGTGGTGCAGTCCGACGCGCGCGATGCGCTCGACGCCTCGTCCGCGCCCGAGGCTGTCAAGGATCTGACGATCGGCGGCGTGGGCTTCACGCTCAAGTTCTGACGGCTCAAATCTCTGTGTCGCCGTGCCTCCGTGTGAGGCTGAACCCCGAACAAGGAAATGTATTGATGAACATTCTGCTGCTGGCCGCGACGGTCTTTCTCGAATGCGAGAGTTTCTCCAACCCCGGCGGTTGGACGGTCGATCCGTCCTCGATGTCGGAGATGGGTTCCGCCTATCTGATGGCGCACGGCTGCGGCGTACCCGTGGCGGATGCGGAGACGGCGGTCGCCCTGCCGGAGAAGGGCGTCTATTCGGTCTGGGCGCGGACGCGCAACTGGAACGCGGAATGGTCGGCCGTTCCGGCCGGGCGTTTTGGAATCGTCCTGGACGGGGACCGCCTTGGCGGCGAACTCGGCACGGGCGGGCGCGACTGGCGCTGGCAGTCCGCCGGGACGCGCGAACTGGACGCAGGGTCGCACACGCTCGCGCTCCACGACCTCACGGGCTTCAACGGACGGTGCGACGCCGTCGTCCTGACGACGGAGAATCTGGATGAGGCGGGCCTTGAGCAGGTCCGCCGCGCGCGGCAGGACGGCCCGGTCGCCGAAGGCGGCACGTTCGACTTCATTGTGGTCGGCGGCGGCATCAGCGGCATCTGCGCGGCGCAGGCCGCCGCGCGCGCGACGGCGAAGACGCTGCTCGTGCAGGACCGCGACGTGGTTGGCGGCTGCAACTCGTCCGAGATCCGCGTCGGTCTCGGCGGGGATGTCCATGTCGGGCCGAATCCCGCGCTCGGCAACGTGGTGGACGAGATCGCGCCGATTCGCGGCGGAGGCGGCGTGGACCGCGCCGAGGACTACGAGGACGCGCGGAAGATGAATTCGTTCCAGACGGGCCTCAACGCGCGCTTCCTCACGCTCCGCACGGGGGAGCGCGCCGTGTCCGTCGAGACGAACGCGGTCGGCGCGATTACGGCGGTCGTCTCGCGCCATGTGCGCACGGGCGTGCGGACGCGGTACCGGTCGGATCTCTTCTGCGACGCGACGGGCGACGCGGTTCTCGCGCGCATGGCCGGGTGCGCCACGATGTACGGACGCGAGGCGCGCGCGACGTTCGGCGAGATTTCCGCGCCGGTCGCGGCGGATCGCCAGGTCATGGGGCATTCCCTGCAGTGGACGACCGTCGCCGGGGCGCAGCCTTGTCCCTTCCCCGACATTTCCGCGTGGGCGCTGCCGATCGACGAGGCAAGCGCGACCTATTCGACCGTCGGCGGCTGGGCGCAGGAGGCGGGGCAGTACCGCGACATGGGCACGGAGACCGAGGCGATCCGCGACTACGGGCTTCTGGCGATCTTCTCGAACTGGCACTATCTCAAGAACGTCTCGCCGCGCAAGGGCGAATTCGCGCGGCGGCGGTTCAGTTGGATCTCCCCGATCGGCGGCAAGCGCGAGGGGTATCGCGTCGTCGGCGACTATGTCTTCACGCAGAACGACCTTGAAAGCCCGAAGCCTGTTCCCGATCCGACGGCGTGCGCCACGTGGGACATCGACCAGCATTTCCCCGATCCGGCGAACGCGGCGGCGTTCAGGGAGCCGTTCCGCTCGTGCGCCTACCATCGCGGATTCGGCACGAAGCCCGTCCCCGTGCCGTACCGCTGCCTGTACGCGCGGGACTGCCCGAACCTCTTCCTCGCCGGGCGGCACATTTCGGTCAGCCACGTCGCGCTCGCGTCCGTCCGCGTGCAGCGGACGCTCGGCATGCTGGGCGAGGCGGTCGGCATCGCGGCCGCGCTCGCGTGGGAACACGGTTGCACGCCGCGGGAACTCTACACGGACTACCTCGACGAGCTGATGGGGCGGATGAGGGCCGGGGTGCCGAAGAACCCGGTCTACCACGCCTATCCGCAGGGGTGGCACGAGAAGTACCACTTCTGGGGCCGTCCGCAGGTGAACGTCCATCCCGAGACCGAGACGAACCTGTTCGCGGGCGCGCAGTCGGCGATCGCCGCGCTCGGCATGGTCCACCGCAACGAGCATCCG
>DCMF01000089.1 GCA_002321305.1 Verrucomicrobia bacterium UBA1629
TAATTCATCGCCGAAGCAATAGCGTCTTTTGAGTTCGCCAATCCACGAAAAGTATTCGGGCGTCTTCTCGATGTCGCTCATTCTTCAACCCTCAACGAGTCCCGGCGACATACTATGCGATGCCGCGTTGCCCCCACGCATCCGCACCGCGCAGACGATCACGGCGACCGAGCCCAGCAGGGACAGGCAGCCGAGCCACGCCGCGACAGTCCATGGCGGCAGCGGCTCTTTCGTCGGCTTGCGCGGCGTCAGCACCTCGACAAGGTAAAGGTCGGGATTGCCGAGGTAGTTCGCGAGCGAGACGACCGCGCCGCGCTTCACCATCTCCGCCACCTGCGGATTCGCGAAGTCCTCGCGCCGCAAGACGCTCATCTGCATGTCGCTGTTCGTCTGCCGCACGCGCCGCAAATCGACGGGCGCGCAGTAGATCTTGTCCATGCGCGCGAGGTCGAACGCCCCGAACAACACGAGCGCGCCGACGATCAGCCGTCCGCGACGCCCTTTCAGCCACGCGAGATTCAGCAGGCCCTCAATGCCGTACCCCGCCAGCACGCAGAGGCAGAACTCCGTCAGGTGATGCCACTTGACGGGCGCGCGCAGGTAATCGCCAAACGGCAGCGCATACACGAGCCGGTAGACCGGCTCGCAGAAGCGCCCGAGCGAGAACAGGTAGAAGACGACGGCGGCCATGAGAAAGAAGAGACAGTCCCGTCCCGTGCGGAGGCGCAAGCCGAACGCAGCCCCCGCCAGCGCCAGCAGGCACGTCACCCACCCGACATAAAGCGAATGCTGGCGGTAGTTGCCCTGCTTGGCGTCTTTCGGACGCCCCAGCGCGCCCGTATAGGGCCGCACCCCCGTCGCGTACCGCGAGCCGCTCGAGAGCGTCAGCGGACAGCTCGTGTCGCCATTGACGCGCGGCACGACGAACTCCGCCGTCTCGTCCGGCGGCAACGACCAGTTCGTGACGAAGATCCAACGCTTTTCCGCCTCGTCCGTCGCCGACGCGGCGGGCACCGTTTCGCCCGACGCAATCTGCTTGTCGCGTCCCGCAAGGTCGTTCACGAGCGCAAAGCGGAAGCTCGGCGCGCCCAGGACGAAGAACACGGCCGCCGCGAGCAGCGTCCCCTTCCACGGGAACTTCCGCTCGCGCACGCAGCACCAGGCGAAATAAAGCCCCGTCAGCGCCGTGAAGAGCAGCCAGAGGTCGGCCTGGTAGAAGCTTCCCCACGCCGTGCAGGCGCCGAGCAAGAGCCAGTGGCGAAGCTTGCCCTTGCGCACGGCGCGGTCGGCCAAGCCGAACGCGAAGACGCCGTAGGTCATCCAGACGAACCAGCCGCCGTGTCCGGCGGAGAAAAGCGAAGACCAGTAGCCGCAAAACGCAAGCAGCAGTCCCGCCCCGTAGGACGCCAACGGGGACAGGCCCCGTCCGCGCAGGAAATACGCGAGCCCCAGTCCCGCGCAGTAGAAGGAAACGGCGTACTTCAGCTCCTGGCAGAAATAGGGCGAGAACAGGAGCCCGTCCCAGAGAACGTCACTCGGAATGAACTTGCCGGACGACAGGAACTTCCGCAGGGACTTCGCCCAGTAGTCCGCATACGCCATCGGATGGACGATCGTGTCGTCCGGCATGACCGGCGCGACGTCGAGCGACCACGTGCCCCAGAAGACGAACGCCGCCAGCACCGCAAAGACGGCGGTGAAGGCGGCGAGCCACGCAAACTTCCGCGACAGGCGCATTTACCCGATCTTGCCGACCGCGATGAGCGTGAACACCATCGTGAAGATCGCGACCGTCTCGACGATGCCGAGCGCGGCGAGGTAGTTCGTGAAGCCCTGGTTCGTCTCGGCCTGCGCATCGCACGCCGCCGCGCCCGCACGGCCCTGGAAGAGCGCCGAGGCGCCAATCGCGAAGCCCGAGAAGATGCCGAGGACGAGGCACGGGATGCCCGCGCCTTCCACGCTGAGCTTGCCGAACAGCGTGAACATGAGGATCATGCCGTAGAGCGTCTGCGTGATCGGCGCGCCGACGAACGAGAGGAGCAGGAACGGTGCCGGCTTGCCCGCCGCGTAGCACTTCTTCCACGCCCCGACCGCCGCGCTCGCGGCCAGCCCCGTGCCCAGCGCCGAACCCGCGCCGGAAAGGCCCAAGCAGGCGATCGCGCCCGCGACAATCATTGCTGCATCATTCATTTTTCTGTTCTCCTTTTTCGGTTTTTCGAGACGGTTGACTTAAGATTTCCTGAACGGACGGAACGCGAGCCCCGACCATGTGATCCCCTTGTGGTTCGAGAACTCCAGCGTGTTGAGGCGCACGGCATGGACGAGGATCGAGAGCCCCGCCATCAGCAGGTTCAGGACGTGCCCGAAGACGAGAATCGCGACCATCGCGAGCGACAGCAGGGCCTTCGCCCACCAGGCGTCCGCATCGGCCACGAGGCCGATCGCCATGTTGTTGAAGTTCTCCGCGACCTTCACGGACGCGAGACCGACCGCGAAGAGGCGCACGTACGAAATGATGTCACCAAGAGCTGACATGATGTTCAGCGGCAGCATCCCCAGCTCCGCGCCGCGCGTCTTCAGCTCCGACGGCTTCACGCTGAAGAGGAAGACCGCCGCGATCGAGACGCCGCCGAGCGCAAACCCCCACGACGGGAAGCGCGGGAAGATGCCGACGATCGAGTTCGTCACGAGATACATCAGGAGCAGGACGCCCGCCCAGCCGAACTCCGCGATCGCCGTCGAGTCGGGGAACTTGCAGACGCCGTTCCAGAGGCGCGCGAGCATGAGGTGCGAGACGCCGATCGTGAAGCAGAGAAGCATCATGTGGCTGTAGCTCGGATCGGCGAGCCACGTCACCGTCGGCAGGTTCGCGAGGAACGGAAGCCCCGCCCCGAACCACGTGTTGGAGAGGACGCCCCAGAGAACCGTCGCGGACGAGAAGACCGTCAGCAGGACGAACCAGCTGCGCGGCAGCTTCTTTCGGAAGGCCAGCGTCGCCGCGAGGAAGATCGCCCCGTACGCGCCGTCGCCGACGAGCATCGCGAAGAAGAGCGAGAAATAGCACATGAACGGCACGGAGACGTCCGCCTCGTCGTAGGCCGGCGCGACGCCCAACCCCGCGAAGAGGGCCTTCACGGGCTTGAAGAAGCGCGGCGGCTCGACAAGCGTCGGCGGGGTCTCGCCCGGCTCCGGGTCGCGCAGCAGCACGGCCCAGCCAATCGCCCGCGACCGCGCGAACAGGTCGTCGCCCGCCGTCTCGCCGCGCACCTCCGCCAGCAGCGACGCGACGCGCGGCACGGGAATCCAGCCCGACAGGACGGCGAGCGCGCCGCGATCCGCCAGCAGCTCCTTCGCCCGCGCGAACGCGATGCGGTCGCGAATCGCCGGATACGCCTTCAGGATCGCCTGCTCGTCGACGGACGCGATCTTCACGTCATCGATCGCCGCGCGGTTCTTCACGCGCGCAAGCTTCTCCTCCATCCGCGACAGCCGCATCTCCGGCAGCTTCGCGGGCAAGTCCACGACATCCGCCAGCCCTGCGACCGTCTCGCGCAGCTTCGCGGCGAGCTTCGGGTCGAAGTCGCCGTAGGGCGCATAGGCGCGGATCTCCCGCTCCAGACGCTCCGCCTCCGCCGCGAGCGTCGCCCGGTCGGCGTCCAGAGCCAGGACCTCCGCGACCGTGTGCGGACGGATCTCAAGGTCGGTTTGCCTGCCGCGCGCCTTGAGGATGAGCCGCACGGCCCTCCCGGCGTCGGACAGCGCCTCTTCCGCCGAGGCGACGACCGCGCCGTTCGCGGCGGCCAGGTCCAGGTGCACGGCGCCGAGCGCGCGCAGGCGCTCCAGCGTCGCGTCCTTCTCGGACGCGAGGCAGACGAGATCCAGGTGCTTCATCCGGACGATCACGACTTGTCCCTCCCCTTCGCGATCTTGCCGCGCGTGACGGCGGCGGTCTGCTCGTCGCCGAGCGCGATCTTGATGACGCGGATCGCCTCCTTGCAGGCGGGGATCCGCACCTTCTCGAACAGGTTCACGCGCTGCGACGTCTGCTGAAGCTCGGCCGCAATGAGGCGGCGCTGCTCCTCGTAGATCGCCCGCTCGCACTGGAGCGAGAGGATCTTCGTCGTCACGTCCACCGCGCCGTCGACCCACGCCGGCGTCGACCAGGGATCGACCGGCTTCACGTCCGTCTCGATCGCGTCGAAGGTCGGGATCGTCACGCCCGCGATGTTCGCCGAGCCCGTCCGCACCTCCTTGACCTTCACGAGCCCCGCGAGGAGCGCGGAATCGGTCGCGAAGAGGCCGACCCAGCGGTCGAGGTCGGCGCGCACCGCGCGCTCGGCGGCGCGCGTCTCGTCGGCCTTGGCGGAGATCCCGGCGATTTCGCCCTGCAGCTGCTGCTTCTTGAGCTGGAGCATCGGCAGGAAGCGCTGAAACCGCTTCAGCGCGTCCGTCTGAGCCTTGAGCTCCGTCTTTGTCAGCTTGACCTTCGCCATGAGACCGTATTATACCACTTTTTCGCCGCGCGCGGGCATCACTCCGTGATCTCGCCGGACTTGAGCCGCTTGAAGTAGCTCTTCGTCTCCGCCGCGACGACGCCCGAAAGCGCGAGGAGCGCGATCATGTTCGGCACGGCCATGAGGCCGTTGAAGATGTCCGCAATGCCCCACACCGCCGAGATCGTCATGTACGGCCCGATGAAGACGGCGAGGATGTAGAGCCAGCGGTAGACGTAGACGGGGCCCATCCGGCCGTTCGTCAGGTATTCGAGGCAGCGCTCCGAGTAGTAGTCCCACCCGAGGATCGTCGTGAAGCCGAAGAGGACGAGCGAGACCATCACGAGCGCGTCCGTCACGATCGCGGGCAGGAACGGGATGCCGACGGCGAACGCCTTCATCGTGGCCTCGGCGCCAGTCGCCGCGCTCGCGCAGTAGAGTTCGGACACGCCCTTGAACGACTCGGCCGAGATCGGCTGGTTCGTCATCGTGAGGGCGAGGCCCGTCATCGAGCAGACGATGATCGTGTCGAGGAAGGTGCCCGTCATCGAGACGAGGCCCTGGCGCACGGGCTCCTTCGTCTGCGCGGCCGCCGCCGCGATCGGGGCGGAGCCGAGGCCCGCCTCGTTCGAGAAGATGCCGCGCGCGATGCCCTTCTGCATCGCCGCGATGATCGCGCCGAGCGCGCCGCCCGCCGCCGCCTGGAGGCCGAACGCCGACTGCACGATCGTCGCGATCGCCGCCGGGATCTTGCCGAGGTTGCAGAAGACGAGGAGGAGCGAGAACGCGACGTAGAGGATGACCATGAGCGGGATCACCTTCTCGCTCACCTTCGCGATGCGCTTCAGGCCGCCGATCACGACCATGCCGACCATGAACGCCAGCAGGATCGAGCCGAAGATCGTCGCGCACGAGTAGCTGTTGCCGAGAACCGTGAAGTTGTGGACGTCCGCCGTGTCGATGTAGCTCTTGAAGAACGTGTTGAACGAGCCGCAGATCGAGTTCACCTGCGAGAACGTGCCGATGCCGAAGAGGCCGACGCAGCAGCCGAAGAACGCGAACACGCACGCGAGCCACTTCCACTTCGGGCCCATGCCGCGCTCGATGTAGTAGAACGGCCCGCCGAGGACGTGGCCGGTCGCCTCGTCATGCTCGCGGTACTTGACGGCCAGGAGGCCCTCGGAGTACTTCGTCGCCATGCCGAAGAGCGCGGCGAGCCACATCCAGAAGATCGCGCCGGGGCCGCCCGCGACGTAGGCCGTCGCGACGCCGACGATGTTGCCCGTGCCGATCGTCGCCGAGAGCGCGGTGCAGAGCGCGCCGAAGCTCGTGACCTCGCCCTTCGCGCCATGCTCGACCTTCTCGTTCCTGAACATGTACTTGAGCGCGCGCGGCAGCTGGATGAACTGCATGCCGCCGAGGCGGACCGTGAGCCAGATTCCGCCGAAGAGAATCAGGATAATGAGGAGGGGAACCGGAAACCCGCCGATCTCGAACGAAGTTCCCCAGACCTTGTCGTCAACCAAGTTCACGTAGTCCGTGAACGTATCCAGCCATGTGGCCGCCTGCATCATTTTTTCGTTTGCCTTTCCGTCCTTTTGCCTGAGAGATCGTCCCCGACCCTTTCGGGGAGTTACACCTTCGGCACTTCGCACCGTTGCGAAGCTTCTCCGGACCCGCCGTAGCGGTAAAAAGTCCGCATATTATACCATAAACGGCGCACGACGGGACAAGCCTGCCGGCAGAGGTCAGGTCGATGCCGCCCCGGAGGTTCCGGCGACCGCCGCGCCGGTCGCCAGAAGGCCGAGCGCGCGCGTGACGGCCTGTGCGCGCACGGCCGCGCGGTCGCCCGCGAAAACAGCCTTCTCCGTGCGCACGCCGCCCTTTGTCGCGAGGCCGAACCAGACGAGGCCGACCGGTTTCGCCGCGCTCCCGCCGCCCGGTCCGGCGATGCCCGTCACCGAGACGGCGAGGTCCGCCTTCAGGAGCCGCCGCGCGCCGACCGCCATCTGCGCGGCCGTCTCGGACGACACCGCGCCGACCGTCTCCAGCGTCGCCGGCGACACGCCGAGGACGTCCTGCTTGACCGCGTTCGCATACGAGATGACACCGCCGAGAAAGACCGCGCTGGAGCCGGGGACGGCGGTGATCGCCGCCCCAACGCCGCCGCCCGTGCAGCTCTCGGCCGTCACGCACGTCAGGCCCTGCGCCTTCAAGAGCGCGACAAGTTTCTCCGCAACCGTCATCATTTCGCCTCCGCTCCGCCCAACCGGGCCTTCGCCGCGTCTCCCGCCTTCTTGTAGATGCGCGCGAGCTCGTCCAGGCACTTGCCCGTGCCGCGCCAGAACGGCACGGGGCCGAGGCGCCGCAGAATCGGCGTTTCAATCTTCATCGTACAGTTCCTCCGGCAGGACGCCGCGCAGCTCCAGCAGCGTGAGCGGCCGCCGCGCGACCTCTTCGCCCAGCAGAATCAGGACCGCCGCCGTGTGCTTGCACGGATTCGCGTAATCCGGACAGCTGCAGGCCGTCGTCATGTCATACCGACCCGGCCCAAGCTTGCCGCCGGGAAACAGGTCATAGCCCGCGTCGCGGAAGACCGCCTCGACGTCGCTCGGCAGGTCGTCCGCCAAAAGCCGCGCGACCCGCATCGGCTCGGCGCGCAGCGCGGCGACGATGCGTGCGCGCGCATCCGGCTCCGGCGTCCGGAAGTCGAGCGTGACGGCATACGGGTCGGGGCGCGTCCCCTGGACGTGCGCGGCGACGTGCGGCCCCGCGATCTCCAGCGAGACGACCTGCCCCGAAAGCGCATAGCTCTTGCCGCGACCGAGCCGCCCCTTGAGGCCCATCAGCTCCAGCCGATGCGTCCACTCCCGCGCCCACCAGCTGCGCCCCGACCCCGTGCGCGATTCCTGCGCACGGATGCCCGCCGCAAAGCGCGGAATGCGAACCGGATAGCGTTTCTTCTTGGACATCGCGTTGCCGCCGCCCCATGCGGGCGCGCCTCACCAGCTCATCCGCGTCGGGACGCCGGCGCGCGCCATCACGGCCTTGATTTCGGCGAGCGTGTAGTCGCCCGTGTGGATCATGCCCGCGACGATGGCCGCGTCGGCCTTCGCCTCGCGGAAGACCGTGACGAGATGCTCCGGGCAGCCCGCGCCGCCGGACGCGACGACCGGCACGCCCACCGCCTCCGCGATCAGCCGCGTGACCGTCAGCTCGAAGCCCGCCCGCGTGCCGTCCGCATCGACCGAGTTGACGACGATCTCGCCCGCGCCGAGATCCGCCGCGCGCTTCGCCCACTCGACGGCGTCCAGGCCCGTGAACTCGCGAAAGCCCCGCGTCGTGATCTCGTAGCCGCTCGGACACCGCGCCGACTTCACCGGATCCATGCCGAGGACGACGCACTGCGCGCCGAACGCCTTCGCCCCTTCCGCGATGATCGCCGGGTTCTTCACCGCAAGCGAGTTGACGGAAATCTTCTCCGCCCCCGCGAGGATGACGCGCTCCATGTCCGCCACCGTGCGGATGCCGCCGCCGACCGCAAACGGGATGCGCACCGCCCGCGCGACCGCCGCGACCATGCCGATGTCGATCGGCCGCCCTTCCGCCGAGGCCGTGATGTCGTAGAAGACGAGCTCGTCCGCCCCGCCTTCGGAATACTTCACCGCCATCTCGACGGGATCGCCGAGATCGACGTTGTTCTTGAACTTGACGCCTTTCGTGACGCGCCCGTTGCGCACGTCGAGGCACGGGATGACGCGCTTCGTCAGCATGACAGCCACTCCTTGATGAGGTCGAGCCCGACGCGGCCGGACTTTTCGGGATGGAACTGGCTCGCCCAGAGGCGGCCCTTCCTCACGAGCGCGGTGAATGCGACGCCCGCGTAGTCCGTCACGCCGACCGTGTACGGGCAGATCTCGGCATAGTAGGAATGGACGAAATAGTATTCGACCGAGGGAAACTGTCGAATGGTCGAATGATCGAATGATCGAATTGGAGAATCGCCAGCCTTCTTCTTTCCTGATTCGATTATTCGGCCATTCGACCATTCGATTATTCTCACCTGATTCCACCCAATTTCGGGCACCTTGAAGCCCGCGACGTGCGGGAAGCGCCTCACCTGCCCCGGCAGGATGCCGAGCGTGTCGACGCCGCCGTCCTCCTCCGAACGGTCGAAGAGGATCTGCATGCCGAGGCAGATGCCGAGGAACGGCTTCGTCTCGGCGGCCTCGCGCACGGCCTCGACGAGCCCCAGCTCCCGCAGGCTCTCCATCGCGTGCCGCGCCGCGCCGACGCCGGGGAAGACCACGCGGTCGGCGGCGCGGATCGCCGCCGGGTCGCGCGTCACGGCCGTCTCGACGCCGAGCGCGCCGAAGGCGTAGCGGACGCTCGTCAGGTTCCCGGCCCTGTAGTCGACGATCGCCGTCATGCCTTTTCGACCCCCTTGATGATGCCCGCGCGCGTGAGGCGGTAGTTCATCATGCGCGGCGACACGCCGAGCTCGCGCCCCGCCGCGCTGCGGTTGCCGTTGTGCCGCTTCAGCGTCTCCAGCAGGACGCGCCGCTCGAACGCCGCGACCTGGTCGTCCAGCGTCAGCTTCGCCTCCGGGTTGAACGGGTCCTCGGCGAACTCCTCGACCTGAATCGCCGGCGGCAGGTTGTAGCCGTGGATCGTGTCGTCCTTCGTCGTCAGCACCGCGCGCTCGATGCAGTTCTCCAGCTCGCGCACGTTCCCCGGCCAGGCGTAGGCCTGCAGCATGTTCATCGCCGGCGCGGAGATGCGCGCGATCGACTTGCCGTACTTCACGTTCATGCGCCGCAGGAAGTGCTCCGCGAGGAGGATGATGTCGTCCTTGCGCTCGGAAAGCGCCGGCAGCGCGATCGGGAAGACGGACAGCCGGTAGTAGAGGTCCTCCCGGAAGAGCTTCTTCTCCATCAGCTCCTCCAGGTTGCGGCTCGTCGCGGCGATGAAGCGGACGTCGCTCTTCAGCTCCTCGTTCGATCCGACGCGCGAGAACGTGCGCTCCTGCAGGAACCGCAGCAGCTTCACCTGCACGGGAATCGAGAGGTCGCCGATCTCGTCGAGGAAGAGCGTCCCGCCGTCCGCCGCCTCGGCGCGCCCGATGCGCCGCTCGCGCGCGTCCGTGAACGCGCCCTTCTCGTGGCCGAACAGCTCCGACTCGACGAGCGCCTCCGGCAGGGCCGCGCAGTTGAGGACGACGAACGGCTTGTCCTTGCGGATGGAGAGGCCCTGGATCGCGCGCGCGACGAGCTCCTTGCCCGTGCCGCTGCCGCCGCGGATGAGGACGGTCGCCTCGCTCGGCGCGACCTGCCGGATCTGCTCGTAGACGACGCGCATCGCGGGCGCGTTGCCGATCAGCCTGCCCACGTTGTCGGACAGCAGGTCGCGCAGCTTGCGGTTCTCGTCCCGCAGCGTGTCGCGCTCGGCGCAGGCCTCGCGGCAGACGGACGCCGCCTCGGCGATGATGCCGGCGATGATCTCCAGGAACGCGACGTCCTGCCCGAGCGAGGTCGTGTCGCCGCGCAGCTCGCGGTCGACGGAGAGCGTGCCGACGATCTGCCCGCGGTGGATGAGCGGCACGCAGACGAACGACAGCGCCTCCTCCGGGTTGCGCGCCTTCGTGCGGTTCAGGAAGCGCTTGTCCTTTCGGATGTCGAGGACGACCTCGGCGCGGCCCGTCTTCGCGACGAGGCCCGTGATGCCCTCGCCGATGTGGTAGCGCCCCAGCGCGCGCTCCTCGGCGTTCAGCTGGCGCGTCGAGGCCTCGATGCGCAGCTCGTCGCCCTCCAGGAGCGCGAACGTGCCGCGCAGCATGCCCATGCTGCGCTCCAGGATTTCCAAGACCTCCTCCAGGAGCTTGCGCACGTTCCGCTCGCGCACGACGGCGGTCGTGATCTCCTTCAGGACCGTGATTTCAGAAGACGGCTTCGTTTTCATTGGCGCATAGTATACCATTATTCCGCTGCGGCGTGGAGAGCCATTTTTGATATAATATCGGCGATGAAGAAAATTGCAGTCTTGATGGGCGGGAAGTCGAGCGAGCGCGAAGTCTCGCTCGCCTCCGGCCATAACGTCGCCGAGGCGCTCGCGTCGCTCGGCAAGTACGAGGTCGTCCCGATCGACCTGACCGAAGAGAGCCTGGACGCCCTGCCGGACGGCATCGACGCCGTCTACATCGCCCTCCACGGCGGCTGGGGCGAGAACGGCGGCGTCCAGGCCGCGCTCAACGCGCGCAAGATCCCCTATACGGGCCCCGGCGTCCTCGCCTCGCAGATCGCGATGGACAAGATCAGGACGAAGATGGTGCTGGAGATGAAGCGCGTCCCGACCGCCGCGTGGGGGCTCGCGAACGCCGACACGCCCGCGTCGCCCCTGCCCCTGCCCGTCGTCGTGAAGCCCCCGTGCGACGGCTCGTCCGTCGGCATCTCGAAGGTCGCGAAGGCCGAGGACTGGGCTCCGGCCCTGAAAGCCGCCGCCCAAACCACCCAAACCTTCCAAACCTCCCAAACCTTCCAAACCTTCCAAACCTCCCAATCCCGCCCCATCCTCGTCGAGGCGTTCATTCCCGGCCGCGAGTTCACCGTCGGCATCATCGACGGCGAGCCCCTGCCCGTCATCGAGATCGTCGCCAAGGGCGGCTGGTACGGCTACGACGAGAAGTACAAGTCGGACGAGACGGCCTATCCGTTTCTCGCCGACGACGACCCCCTTTCCGCCAAGCTCCAGCGGCTCGCGCTTGACGCCTACTCGGCCGTCGGATGCCGGGGCGTGACGCGCATCGACTTCCGCGTCTCGCCGCTCGGCCGCTGCTACGTGCTGGAGCTCAACACCTCGCCCGGCTTCACGTCCCACTCGCTCGTGCCGAAGGCCGGCATGCGGACGGGCCTCACCTTCGCGGGCGTCTGCGACCGCATCCTCTCCTGCGCGGACTACGACCGATGAAGGAGAACAAGATCGCGCACCGCAACCGGGGCGGGCTCTGGGTCACGCTCGGCGTCGTCGCCGTGACGGCCCTGCTCGTCGGCCTCGCGGTCGGCTACGACAAGCTGCGCACGCTCTACCTGGAGCCGTGCGTCATCACGGACATGGCCGAGCAGGTCTCGATCTCGTCGGGCAAGATGGTGAAGCCCGACATCCTCGCCGAGAACTTCGGGCTCCGCAAGGGCGCGAACGTCGCGCTCATCGACTTCGAGGCGAAACGCGCGGAGATCCTGCGCAAGATCCCGACGCTGCGGGCGATCTCCGTCTCGCGCCACCTGCCGAACCGCGTCAGCATCCGCGCCGAGGAGCGCACGCCGGTCGTGCGCCTGAACATCTGCGGGCGCCGCGCCGCCTCAGGCCGCGTTGCCGATTCCGAGGGCATGGTCTTCTCCTGCCTGCGCGGCACGCAGACGCTGCCGACGATCCGCGAGCCGCGCGCGCCCGGCACCGCCGCCGGGCAGCTCCTCAAGGGACGCGCCCGCGCCGCGCTCGACCTCGTGAAGGCCTGCCGCGAGCCCGAATTCGCCGACCTCGGCCTTCTGGAGGTCGACACGTCCAAGACGGACTTCCTCGTCGCCACGCTCGGCGACTATTCGCGCGTGAAGATCTGCTGGGAGGGCATGGACGAGGCGACGCCCGCCGCACGGGCCGCGCTCGGCGCGCGGCTCACGCGGCTGATGAAGGCCATACGCGCCCGCTGCGAGGGCCTGAAGGCCGTCATCTGGAACGCGACCCTGCCCGACTACGTCTTCGCCGACACGCAGGAGAGACTTTAAGCCATGAGCAACTTCCACGCCGCACTTGAAATCGGCACGACGCGCACCGTCCTCGCCATCGGGGACGTCGACGCGAACGGCCGCCTCCGCATCATCAGCCACGCCGAGATCCCCTCGACGGGCGTCCGCAAGAGCCAGATCCTCGACATCCGGCAGGCAACCCAGTCGATCCGCTCGGTCCTCCAGCAGACGGAGCGCCAGCAGGAGGCCTCCGGCGACCGCATCACGCTCGGCAACGCCTTCCTCGTCGTCTCCGGCCAGTCCGTCAAGGCCGACCCCTTCTCCGCCTCGACGCAGGTCGAGGGCAGCAAGGTCGGGGCGGACGAGATCGACGCCGTCCAGCGCGCCGCGCACGCGATGACCCTGCCGCGCGACCGCGAGCTCCTGGACATCATCGACCAGGACTACGTCCTCGACCGCCTCGGCGGCATCGCCTCGCCGCGCGGCATGTCCGGGCGCGTCCTCAGCCTCAACACGCTGCAGATCCACGCCGACCGCAACCGCGTCCAGGACGCGCGCACCGCCTCGGAGGCCGCCCACCTGGAGATCCGCGACCCGCTCTACGCCGTCACCTGCGCGGCCGACGCGGTGCTGGAGGACCACGAGCGCAAGAACGGCGTCCTCGTCCTCGACCTCGGCGGCGGCTCGACGGGCTACGCCGTCTACGCCGACGGCTACGCCGTCTCGACGGGCGTCTTCGGCGTCGGCGGCGACCACGTGACGAGCGACATCGCCCAGGCCTTCCAGACGACGCACGCGCAGGCCGAGGGCCTGAAGAAGGACGAGGCCAGCGCGCGCATCTCGTCGGCGGAGGGCGAGTCGGCGCGCGTCCGCGTCGAGCGCGGCGAGAACACGCTGATGGACAACCGCACGATCTCGCGCCGCGCGCTCGACACCGTCGTCAACGCGCGCCTCCTGGAGCTCTTCACGATGATCCGCGAGACGCTGGAGGAGCAGGACCTCCTCCACCGCCTCCACGCGGGCGTCGTCCTGACGGGCGGCGGCGCGCAGATGCGCGACATCGAGGCCCTCGCCGAGCAGGCGCTCGGCACGTCCGTCCGCCTCGGCAGGCCCATCCACGTCGACGGGCTCGACGACGCGCCCTTCCCGCCGGCCTTCGCCGCCGTCGCGGGCGCCCTTCTCTATGCCCACCGCAACTACGAGGAGAAGTCCATTCTCGACGGGCTTCTCGGGAGGTTCTTCAAATGAGCGACCGCTCCCCCCTTCTCCTCATCGGCGTCGGCACGGCCGGCTGCTCCATCGCGCGCGGCGTCTGCCGCGCCTACGGCGACGCCCTGCGCTTCGTCCTCGCGGACACGGACGCGACGACGGGCGAGGGCGGCGGCCCCTTCGCGCTCCTCGGCGGCGAACGCCTCGCCGGACGCGGCGCGGGCGGCGACCTCGTCGCGGGCCGCCTCGCGGCCGAAGGCTCCGTCCGCACGCTCGACGAGCACCTGGAGGACGTGCGCCTCGCCGTCCTCGTCACCGCCCTCGGCGGCGGCACCGGCGGCGGCGCGACGCTGGAGATCGCCAAGCACCTCGCCTCGCGCGGCGTCCCGGCGATCGTCTTCGCGACGACCCCCTTCACCTTCGAGGGCGAGGACCGCCAGCGCAACGCGCGCGGCGTCATGTCCATGATCGAGGACGCCGCGAACGCGACGTTCTTCCTGCCGCTCGACAAGCTCATCGCCGAGACGGACAACATGGCCGAGGCGATGCGCCGCGCCGTCGACACGGTCGCGAGCGGCGTCACGCTCTTCTGGCGGCTCGTCGAGAAGCCCGGCTACATCCGCCTCGACGTCGAGCGCCTCCGCCACCTGCTCGCGAACGCCGGGCGCGGACGATTCGCGACCGTGACCGTGCAGGGCCCCGGCCGCGCGGCGGAGGCCGTCGACCGGCTCATCCGCTCGGACCTGCTCGCGGCCGCCTCCGGACCCGTCGCCGCGACGGTCTGCGGCGTGCTCGCCGGCGACGACCTCCTCCTGAGCGAGGTCGGCCGCATCGCCGACGGCCTGCGCGGCGCGTTCGGCGGCCTCTCCTTCGACCTCGCGACCGTCAACGACGAGGCGACGTTCTCCGGCCGCCTCTCCGTCGTCGTCCTCCTGTTCGAGGCCTCCGCCCGCAGGGCCGCCGAGGCGCCCGCCGTCGGCGGCGTCATGAGCGCGCGCCGCCGCCGCCACAAGGGTCCGCTCGCCACGGGGCCCATCGGGCGCGGACGCTTCAAGAACGCCGAGCCCACGATCTGGCACGACGAGGACCTCGACGTGCCGACCTTCATCCGAAAGGGGCTGAACCTTGATTTCTGACCGCGACGGGCACGTGCGGGTCCTGCCGCTCCACGTGGCGAACAAGATCGCGGCGGGCGAGGTCATCGAGCGTCCCGCAAGCGTCGTCAAGGAGCTCGTCGAGAACGCTCTCGACGCCGGCTCGACGCGCATCGCCATCACGATCACGCAGGGCGGACGCAAGCTCGTCGCCGTGCAGGACGACGGCTGCGGCATGACGAAGGACGACGCGCTCCTCTCGCTGGAGCGCCAGGCGACGTCGAAGATCCGCGACGTCGACGACATCGAGCAGATCGACACGCTCGGCTTCCGCGGCGAGGCGATCCCCTCCATCGCGTCCGTCTCGCGCTTCTCCCTCACGACCCGCCGCGCCGACTCGGACGAGGGAACGTTCCTCCAGGTCAACGCGGGGACGCTCGCGGAGGTGCGCGCGGCGGGCTGCCCGCCCGGCACGCGCGTCGAGGTGCGCGACCTCTTCTGCAACGTCCCCGCGCGGCGCAAGTTCCTCCGCGCCTACGCGACCGAGGAGGGCCACGTCAAGACGATCTTCACGACGCACGCCCTCGCGCATCCGAGCGTCGGGTTCTCGCTCACGATCGACGGACGCGAACTCTACCGCCTCGCGCCGGCGACGACCGTGCGTGAGCGCGTCCGCGACCTCTTCGGCGACGACTTCCTCGCGCAGATGATGACGCTCGGCGCGGCAGAGGGCGAGCCGCGTCCCGTCCGCGCGACGACGGTGCTCGTCTCGGGGCTCCTCGAACGGCCCAACCTCGCGACGCCGACGCGCCGCGACCAGTACGTCTTCGTGAACGGGCGCCCCGCGACGGCGGCCTCGGTCGCCTACGCGCTCCGCGAGGCGTACCCGCGCCGCGCGGGCGACGCACGACCGGCGGCGATCCTCTTCATCGACGTGCCGCCCGAACAGGTCGACGTCAACGTGCACCCGACGAAGCGCGAAGTGCGTTTCCGCGACAACCTCGCCGTCAAGCGCGCCATCGAAGACGCCGTCACCGCCGCGCTCGGCGGAGGGCAGGCCGAGGCGACAGGAGCGACAGGAGAGACGCGAGAGACACGAGGCGAAGCTTCGCCCTCAAGTCTCTCAAGCCCCTCTTGTCCCCGCGCCTCAAGTCCCTCTCGCCCCTCCTGCCCCTCAAGTCAACCCCCAGCCCCAAACCCTCTCGCCCCTCCTGTCGCTCACGTCAGCCCCTCGACCCCGCTTCCCCCGCCCCTTCCCGCGCCGGCGCCGGTCCAGAACGAGATCTCGTTCGCCGTCGAGCCCGACTCGCCACGGTCGAAGCCGTGGCAGTGGTTCAAGTTCCTCGCGCAGGCCGCCTCCGGCTACCTGCTCATCGAGACGGACGCCGGCATCGTCACGATCAACCCCCAGGCGGCCCGCGAGCGCATCGCCTACGAACGGCTGCTCGCGGCCTCGTCCGCGACGGAAGCCGCACAGCCCGCGCAGGCCCTGCTCATCCCGGAGACGGTGAAGCTCAATCCCGTCGACGCCGCGCGCATCGCCGCGTCGCTGGAGACGATTGCGCGCATGGGCTTCCAAGTCGAACCGTTCGGCACGGACACCTTCAAGATCGACGCCGTGCCGCAGCTCTTGGGATCGCTCGCGCCGGCGACTGTCCTCACGACCATCGCCCGCGACCTCGCCGAGGGCGGCTCGCGGCGGAGCGGGGAGCGCTGGCGCGACGAGCGCATCGCGAAGTCGATCGCCCGGTCGTTCGCCGGGGCCTCGCCCGCGCTCACGCAAGCGGGCGCGGAAGCCCTCGTCGAGGAGCTCTGCACCTGCCGGATGCCCTACGTCTGCCCGCGCGGCAAGCCCGTGATGATCTTCACCTCGACGCGCGAGCTCAACCGCAAGTTCGACCGCGCGTAGCGGCAGGCCGCGCCGAGCGCACGCGCACAACCGCCATCGGACGGACGAGACAGAGTCCGTCCCTCCCGAAAAGGCGAAGGCCTTCATCTGCCCGAACGGCAAGATCACGTGTGGAGCGAGCGGACAAGCGAGACGCACCAGACGCGCGCGGCGCCGGCGCGCTTCAGCTCCGCCGCACACTCCGAGAGCGTCGAGCCGGTCGTCATCACGTCATCGACGAGCAGCACGGCCTTGTCCGCGACGACGGCGGGACGCATCACGCCGAACGTGCCGACCACGTTCGTGCGCCGCTCGGCCTCGTTCAGCCGCCCCTGCCGCTTCGGCGCATTCTTCCGCCGCAGCACGAACGGCGGACAGGGCTTCCCCAGCCGCCGCGCGAGCGGCTTCGCGAGGACGCGGCACGGCGTGCAGCCGCGATCCCAGAGGTGGAAGAGAGTGGACGGCACGGAGAGGACGCAATCGACCTTCGCGACGTCGAACCGCGCGCGCACCGTCGCCTCAAGGAAGTCCACGAGGTCGTCCCGCAGCCAGTAGTGGTTGCGGAACTTGAAGGCGTTCAGCATCTCTCGCGCCTCGCCCTCCATCCGCAGCGCGCTCGCCGCGCGGTCGAAGTGCGGACGGTACGTGCGACAGTCCTCGCAGAGGAATTCCGCGTCCAGCCCCGACGCATCGCGTCCGCACCGCCGACAGCAGCCCGTCGCCGGCACAAAGGGCAGGCGGTTCAGGCAGTCCGAGCAGACGTGTCGCCCCGCCCGGTCGACCGGGCGCCCGCAGACCTCGCACACGCGCGGCCACACGATGTCGAGGACTTTATCGAGCAAGCAGGTTCGCGGGGTATTCGCCCGCCTCGACGAGCTTTCGGATCGCGGACATGACGAACGGCTTGTCCTCACGGTACGTGACGCCGAACCAGGAGGAGTCCGTCGGCAGCACCCGGCAGTCGGCCCTGCCCTCCCTGATCAGCTCGTCCACGACGAACGGGATGTACCACTCGCTCTTCGGTTCCGTGCCGCGCGCGGCGAGGAACTTCGCGAAGCGCGTCTCCAGCTCGGCGAAGAGCTGCGGCGTGAAGCCCCAGCAGTTCATCGAGACGCGCGCGTCGAGCGGAACCTTGACAGGGTTCGCCTCGTCCTCGCGGTTCTCGGCCGCGTCGCCGGACCGCACGAGCTTCGTCATCTCGGTCACGCCCTTCAGCCGACCGTCGGGGGAGATGTCGCAGATGCCGCGCGCGACCGAGCCGTTCTCGGAGAGCGTCAGGTCAAGGCGATAGCCGACCATGAAGAAGTGCAGCTTCCCGTCGTCGGCGGTCGCCGGACGGCTTCCGCCGACTGCGCAAGCCTGCGACAGAGCGCGGCCGAGCTGGGCCATCGCGTCACGTCCGTAGAAGTCGTCGGCGTTGATGACGGCGAACGGCTCCTTCACGACGTGGCGCGCCGCGCGCGTCGCGTGCGCCGTGCCCCACGGCTTCGTGCGCCCTTCGGGAAGCGTGTAGGGCGTCGGCAGGTCGTCCAGGTCCTGATGGCAGTAGTCGACGGCGACGAGTCCCTCGTACTTCTTGCCGACCTTCTCCCTGAACGAGTCCTCGAAGTCCCTGCGGATGACGAAGACGACCTTGCCGAAGCCGCCGCGAATCGCGTCGAAGACGGAGTAGTCGAGAATGGCCTCGCCCGATGGGCCTACGGGGTCAACCTGCTTCAGCCCGCCATAGCGGCTGCCCATGCCGGCGGCGAGGACGACGAGTGTCGGTTTCATCTGATCGGTTCCTTTCGATTTGAATGTGAAAACGCATTTAGGCCACGGCCGGACGGCGCGCTGACGGCTGCGCCGCGAACGTCACCGGACCTTCGCGCAAGACCGTGAGCCGTCCGCCTTCAACTTTGACGACGGTCGAGGCCGTGCCGCCCGGCGAGACGCCATCGTCGACGACGAGATCGGCCGAGAGCCCGACGTCCTTCAGCGCGGCTTCGGCGTCCGTCGCCGCGCGCCGGCCGGAGAGGTTCGCGCTCGTGACGCGCAGCGCGCCGCCGCAGGCCGCGATCAGCCGCCGCGTCCAGCCGTGGTCGGGTACGCGCACGCCCTCGCCCTGCGCGACGACCGTGAGCGCCCCCGGCCAGTGCGGCCGCCCGACGGACGCGGCCTCGGCGCCAATGAACTTCGCCGCGCCGTCCGCATCGCTCGACAGAAGCGCAATCGGCTTCCGCGCATCGCGCGCCTTGATCGTGTAGAGCCGTTCGACGGCCTCGGGACAGTCCGGATGCGCCGCAAGCCCGTAGACGGTGTCCGTCGGAATCACCGCCACGCCGCCCGCGCGCAGCACGTCCGCCGCCGCCGCCAGCCCCGCCTCGTCTGCCGGAACGATCTTCATTGCCTACCCCTTCCTTTCGATGTCCGCGCCGAGCGCGCCGAGCCCCTTCTCGACCGAGACGTAGCCCCGGTCGATCGACTCGGCGTTCAGGATCGTCGTCTCGCCCTTCGCGCAGAGCGCGGCGATGACGAGCGCAATGCCCGCCCGGATGTCCGGCGACGTGACCGTGCCGCCCGTCAGGGCCGACGGCCCCGTGACGACGACGCGGTGCGGGTCGCACGGCACGATCTTCGCGCCCATCTGCCGCAGGTGATCGACGAAGTAGAGGCGCGACTCGAACATCTTCTCGAAGAAGAGGCACGTGCCGCGCGCCTGCGAGGCGAGGACGATGAGGATCGACAGGAGGTCGGACGGGAACGCCGGCCACGTGCCGTCCGCGAGCGACGGGATCGCGTCGCCGAGGTCGTACTTCATCCGCAGCCGCTTGCGCGGCACGTAGCGGAGCGTCCCCGCCGCCGCATCGACCGTCCACGTCACGCCGAAGCGCGCAAACGGCCCGGCCAACACCTCGAACGGCGCGGGATCGACGCCCGTCAGCGTCAGCTCGCCGCCCGTCACGGCCGCCGCGACGAGATAGCTGCCGGCCTCGATGTAGTCGCAGCCGACCGTCGCCGTGCAGCCGTGCAGCGACGCGACGCCCTCGACGACGAGCCGGTTCGTGCCCGCGCCCGCGACGTTCGCGCCCATCGCGTTGAGCATGTTCGCGAGATCGACGATGTGCGGCTCGCACGCCGCGTTGTAGATCTCCGTCCGCCCCTTCGCGAGGACGGACGCCATCAGGATGTTCTCCGTCGCCGTCACGGACGCCTCGTCGAGGAGGATGCGCGCGCCCTTCAGCGCGCCCTTGAGCGCAAGCGACTTCTTGCCGACGGACGCCTTGGCGCCGAGCGCCTTGAAGCCGGCGAAGTGCGTGTCGAGGCGGCGGTGGCCGATCGCGTCCCCGCCGGGCGGCGGCAGCGAGGCGCGGCCGAGCCGCGCAAGGAGCGGGCCCGCGAAGAGGAAGCTCGTGCGGATCTTCGCCGCGAGCTCGGGCGAGATCCGCGCCGACCGCAGCTTCGTCGCCGTAATCGTGACCGCGCCCGCCGCCGCGTCGCGCACGACCTGCGCGCCGAAGCTCCGCGCCACGTCGAGCATCCGCGCCACGTCGTCGATGGCGGGCAGGTTGCGGATCGTGACGGGCTCGGACGTCAGGAGCGCCGCCGCGACCATCGGCAGCGCCGCGTTCTTGTTGCCCGAGACGCGATGCGTCCCGGAAATCGTCTTGCGACCGCAGATGACAAGCCGGCTCATCGTCAGGACAGCTCGTCGAGCTTCTTCGTCTCGCCGAAGACGATGAGGCGGTCGTCGGACGCCATCACGTCGCCCGCCTGCGGGAAGATGACCTTGCGCGGCTTCTTCGGGTCGGGATCCGCGCGGCGGATGCAGAGCACCGTCACGCCCGTCTTGCGGCGGAGGTCCGCCTCGGCGAGCGTCTGGCCGCGCACGCCGTCCGGCACGTCGATCTCCGCGATCGAGTAGCCCTCGGAGACCTCCAGGAAGTCGACGACGTCATGGTTCGCGATGGCGCGCGCAAGGCGGTGCGCCGAGTCGCGGTCGGGATAGACGACCGAATCCGCGCCGATGCGGCGCAGGATCTTGCCGTGCAGCTCGCTCGTCGCCTTCGCGACGACGTTCGGCACGCCCAGCTCCTTGCAGTTCGCCGTCGCCATCATCGACGCCTCCATGTTCGAGCCGATCGCGACGACGACGACGTCGCACTCGCCGAAGCCCGCCTCCTCCAGGACGCGCGGCTGGGTCGCGTCGCCCTGGAGCGCCGTCGCGAACTCGTTCGCCTGCTGCATCGCGGGACGGTTCCGGTCGATGAGAATCACCTCCGCGCCCGCGTTCGAGAGCGATTCCGCGAGCGACATGCCGAAGCGCCCCGCGCCGATGATGCCTATTCTCTTCATGCGGACATTATACCATCTCTGCCGCCGTCCGGGGGCGTCGCCGCCGCCTGCCGCGCGAACTTCGGGTTGCAGCCCGCGATCACGAGCGCGACCTCGCCCTTCACCTTCGCGCCCCGGTATTCCCGCACCAAGTCGGACAGGTAGCCGCGCGACACGCGCTCGTGAAGCTTCGTCAGCTCGATGCAGACGGCGGCCTCCCGGTCGCCGAGCGCGTCCAGCGCCGCCTCCAGCGTCGCGGCGATCCGGAACGGCGACTCGTAGCAGACGAGCGTATGTTCCCTGTCCGCGTCCTCCCGAAACCAGTTGCGGAGCGCCCCCGGCCCGCGCGGCGGGAAGCCCCGGAAGGTGAACGACGACGTCGAGAGCCCGCTCATCAGCAGGGCGACGTTGACCGCGCTCGCGCCGGGGATCACCTCATAGGCGACGCCCCGCTGCGCGCAGGTGCGGATCAGGCGGTAGCCGGGGTCGGAGATGCCGGGGTAGCCGCCGTCCGAACAGAGCGCGACCTCCTTGCCGGACGCGAGATCCGCCAGCACCTTCTCGGTGATGCGGTCTTCGTTCCCCTGACGGTACGAGAACATCTCGGACGGACGCGGAATGCCGAAGTGCGTCAGCAGCTGCCAGGTGCGCCGCGTGTCCTCGCAGGCGATGACGGCCGCCGACTTGAACGCCTCCAGCGCGCGCGGCGAGAGGTCGCCGAGGTTTCCAATGGGTGTGGCTATGACGTGTAGCATGGCAATAGGCAGATTTAGGGAAAATGGCCTTGGGCCGATTCGGCCCTACCTCCGCATTTATATAAATGCGGAGGTAGGGCGGCAGTCTCTTGAACACGAAGGGACTTCAAGGCGAGCGACAGTCCCTCGACCGCCTCGAGGCTGCCAACGGCGGCGGCCAGCTCCGAACGGACGACCGAATACGCCGCGTCGCCCCTGCGATGCGTGAAGACAATGGCCACCGAAATCGATGTTCCATCCTCGACAAGCTCGACGGGCACGCGACTCGCGTTGGCTTCAAGCGAGTTCAGTGCCGTATCGGCAATTACATCGGCGAGGGACGCATGCATAGACAACTAACTTCCTTTTTTGGGGTTCACATTATAGCAAATATCCCCTTTCTCGGTTCAACGCCGCGCACAGCCCCGTCAAACGGTCACGCGCCCCAGCGGACACGGCGCGCAGTCGGGATAGCGCGGCAGGCAGCAGTCGCGATGGATCTGGAGCAGGCCCTGGATGAGCAGCCCGTTCGTCGCGTAGAACGCCGCCGGATTGTGGTCGCGGCCAAACAGGCGAAATGCCGTGAGCCGGACAGGCTCCGACACGTCCTCCGGCGGCAGCCAGTCCGGGATTTCGGCGATGCGCTCCTCGGCGAGCGCAAACGGCGCGACGACGTTCGCGAGAATCGCCGCCGCGCGTCCGCGCCCCATCCACCGTCCGCGCACCCCGTCTTCCGTCAGCCGCCGCGCGCCGCACATGTCGCGCACCATCGTGCGGCAGGCGCCCTTCGTGAAGTCCCCGGCAGCGCACAGGGACATGACGTCCGTCTCGGCGAAGATCGCGGCGGCCGCCGCCAAGCGGCGTTCGGGCGCGTTCCACGGGCGACTGCCGGCGCGGTCCCAGTCCTCGAACGCGCCGGCCACCCGGAACGCCGCCTGCGCCGCGTCTGGCTCGCGCGGCAGGCTGTCCAGCGGCACGCGCTCGGCCACGCGCCGGAACGGCGCCGCGTTCTTCGAGTAGCCCAGCGCCGTCATCACCTCCTCGTAGAAGACCTGCCGCCGCACCATGTCGGTCAACGACCCTGCGACGCGATCCGTTGACGTCACGCGCCGCACCCGTTCGCATAGACGCCCCGCGAGCCGCCGCGCCTTCATCCGCAAACGATGGCGTCCGGCGGCGGCGAGCACACGGCGCGCGCGGTCGGGATCTTGCGCGAGTTCGCGTTCGCAAGGCCGTCCCGCCAGCGGCAGCCGCGCGAACGGATAGGCCGCGAGGTCGATCTGCTCGGGCGCGAACGACAGGTCGGCCGTCACGAACCGTCCGAGCCAGATCGACACCGCGCCCGGCGGCAGCGTCGTCGGAGGCGGGCCACCCCGCCACGTCACGTGCGCGATGACATTTCGGTAGTTCGGGTCGGCGCCGTGTCCGTGAAAGTCCCAGTCGCCCGGCGCGAGATGCACCTCGACGTCGCCGACGACGCGGCGACGCTCCGGCCCAAGCTCCAGGACGGCCCGCCGGAAGTCAGGCCCCGGCCCCGCGTTCCATTCGCCGGGGCTCACCACGGCGACCGCGCTGCCGCGACGGGTGACAAGCCGTCGCGGACGCAGCGCCGCGTCATACCAGATGGCCTGGACGTGCCGTTCGGTCAACGCCGTCTTCATGGCCTCATGCCGCCTTTCGGGCTTTTGACAACGCGGGGTTGACCGGCGTCTCGCGGACGCGCGCAACAATCTCGTCCGTCAGCGCCGGATTCTCCTTCAGGCAGGCAATGGACGCGAGCGAGCCCTGTGCGAGCTGCCGGTCGCCATAGGCGAGCCAGCTGCCGCGCTTCTCGACGAGACCGCGCGCGAGCGCCGCGTCCAGAACCGACCCCTCGTAGGAGATGCCGCACGAGTAGAGGATGTCGAACTCCGCCTCCATGAACGGCGCGGCGACCTTGTTCTTCACGACCTTGACGCGCGTGCGGTTGCCGACGACCTCGCCGGACGCATTTTTGATCGCGCCGATGCGCTGAACCTGCAGACGGCACGTCGCGTAGAACTTGAGCGCCTTGCCGCCCGGCGTCGTCTCCGGGTTGCCGAACATGACGCCGATCTTTTCGCGCACCTGGTTCGTGAAGATGCAGAGCGTCTTCGTCTGCGCAAGCGTCGAGGTGAGCTTGCGCATCGCCTGCGACATGAGCCGCGCCTGGAGGCCGACGTGGGCGTCGCCCATGTCGCCGTCGATCTCCGCCTGCGGCGTCAGGGCCGCGACCGAATCGACGACCACGACATCGACCGCGCCGGAGCGCACGAGCTGTTCGCAGATCGTGAGCGCCTCCTCGCCGGAGTTCGGCTGCGAGACGATCAGGCTTTCGAGATCGACGCCGATCCTCTTCGCGTAGGCCGGGTCGAGCGCGTGCTCCGCGTCGATGAACGCCGCCGTGCCGCCCGCCTTCTGGGCGTTCGCGACGACGTGCAGCGCGAGGGTGGTCTTGCCGGACGACTCGTGTCCGTAGCATTCGACGATGCGCCCGCGCGGGAGGCCGCCGACGCCGAGCGCGAGGTCGAGCGAGAGCGCGCCGGTCGAGATCGCCTCGACCGACCGGTCGGCCGCGTCGCCGAGCCGCAGGATCGACATCTCGCCGAATTCCTTGCGGATGGTCTTCATGACCTCTTCAAGTGCCGTTGCCAGTTTCATGGTCAGGTTCCTTTCTGTTGGGTTGAGGGATGAGAAGTGAGGGATGAGAGGTGAGGGATGAGAGGTGAGGTTCGCGCTATCCCCACTTCACGAAGCGGCCGGGCTTCGCGAAGAGGTCGACCTTTTCGATGTGGTCGATGACGGGGCGCCCGCCTTCGGGCGTGCCGTAGATCTCGATCACGTCGAACCGGAAGCTGCCGCGCCACTTGTTGACGCGGCGCCAGGCGTTGCAGGCGCGGCGCAGGTTGACGCGCTTGCGCCGGTCCACGCTGCGCAGGCGACGCCCATGGCCCGTGAGCGTCGCGTGCTGCTTCACCTCGACGAAGACCATCGTGTCCGTCGACTCGTCCCACGCGACGAGGTCGATCTCCAGCCGCCGGTCCTTCTCGACGGGACAGGCGTTGCCGTCGACGATCAGGTAGCCGCGGCGGCGCAGGAAGTCCGCCGCGACGTCCTCGCCCCACGCGCCGCGCACGACGCCGACGTTCGCCGCCTCACGCCGCGACCACATGGCGAGCCTCCCGGACGCTTTCCTGATAGGCCGAGGTGTCGTGCGCGATCACCATCGGGATGCCGAAGCAGATGACGGACATCGAGCCGGCGATGGCCTCGCAGAGTCCATGCGCCTCGGCCGCCGTCAGGAGGAGGTGCGCGCGCGACTCGCCCGTGCCGCTGACCGGCGTGCGGTAGAGCTCGAGCGAATAGCCGGAGACCGGCTCGACGAGATGCCGCAGGACGATGCGCGTCGCGGCCTTCGGCGAGCGGTGGTAGAGGCCGCGCCCCTCGCCGATCGACTCGCAGACGCCGCGAAAGACCAGCAGGATCTGGCAGAGGTCGCTGAAGTCGAGCTTCACGCAGATCGCCTTTTCCCAGTCGAACCGCGCGTAGGTCGGGCGCGGACCCCGGCTGTCGCCGACGGCCGACTGGTTCGCGACCTTCATCATGATGCTGCCGTCGACGTCGTCGTGCGCCGGATGGAGGTTCATCGAGAGCGCGCATCCCGTGCCCTTGGCGTTCGGATGGTAGAACGTCAGGTTCGGGCGGTAGGGGCCGCGCGCCGTCGCGCGGGCGCCCGTGGCGGAGGATGTGTTCGGTGTGGTGTTCATGGTCTGTGTTCCTTTCCTTTGTCTTGTGCTTTTGTCGTGTTTTCGAGTCCGCGCCCGTCCGGCGGGCAACGGCTCAAATCCAGAAGGAGCTCTCCTCGTTGTCCATGCGCCGGTAGAGCAGCGCGTTGTGCAGGTGCTCCGGCGTGACGGCCTCCGACCCCGCGAGGTCGGCGATCGTCCGCGCGACGCGCAGCACCTTGTCGTAGGCGCGGGCGGACAGCTTCAGCCGCTCGATGACGCGCACGAGGTCTTCGCAGTCCTTGCGCGTGAAGCGGCAGACGTCCGCGAGGTCGCGCCCCCGCACCTCGGCATTCGTGCGGACGCCCGGCATCCCCCGGTAGCGCGCGGCCTGGATCGCCCGCGCCGCCAGCACCCGTTCGCGGATGGCCGCGCTCGGCTCGCCCGGCTTCTCCAGCGGCAGCCGCCGCGCCTCGACGGGCGGGACCTCGACCTGGATGTCGATGCGGTCGAGAAGAGGGCCCGAAATGCGGCCCTGGTACTTCATGATCGCGTTCGTCGAGCAGCGGCAGGCGTGGGCCGGGTCGTTGTAGTAGCCGCAGGGGCACGGGTTCATCGCCGCGACCAGCATGAACGTCGAGGGGTAGTCGTAGGCGGCCGCCGCGCGCGAGACGCAGACGTGCCCGTCCTCCAGCGGCTGGCGCAGGACCTCCAGCGCC
>DCMF01000046.1:0-14527 GCA_002321305.1 Verrucomicrobia bacterium UBA1629
CCGTCAGAAGGTATAGGAGAGCGAGGCGGCGAGCATGTGCGAATACGGGTTGTGCGTGCCGAACGAATGGCGGACGCCGTTGACGAAGATGTCGCGCTCGCCCTCGTCCATCATGATCAGGTTGTAGCCGACGTCCAGCCGCAGCGAGCGCCAGATGTAGTAGCCCACGCCAAGGCCGGCGATGTTGCGGTCGCCGCCCGGCAGCATCGTCGTGCCGCGCACTTCGGACGACGGATCCATGTCATACACGTAGCCGCATCGCAGCGAAAGGTCGTCCGTGACGTCGTATTCAAGGCCGAACGCGAAGCGCCAGACGTTGTTCCATTCGAGCGGCAGGTCGTAGGAGCTCGCCTCGCCCGTCGGCTTGCGCGCCGGAAGGTGTAGGCTTCGAGGGCGAAGCCGCAGCTTTCGATAGCGTCGCACGCCTTCGCGTTCTCGCCCAGGCAGACGACCTTCGTCAGCGCGCGCCAGATGCGGGCCTCGTAGTCTCCGACGGATTCGCCTCAATTCGTTTCGTATAGCCGTCCTGGATCGCGCCCAGGTTGTCCGGCTTCCAGATGCGCAAGTCGTACACCAGCCGCCCACAGTCAAACAGCGTCTCGCGGTTCGCGATCGGCCTTTCGAGCCGGACGTTCTCGACGGCGAGGCGGATGCGCGTCCCCTCCGGGCCGTACGCAAAGGCCTCCGGCGCCGACCAGCGCAGGACATGCGCACCGGGCGCCACGAAGACGCGGACGGACTGCCGCTGGGACGTCCCGCCGGCCGAGGAGACCGACAGCCAGGTGTCACTCGGACGTTCGCGTCCATGGCCGCTCCCCAGTTCCCGCCGTCGGCGACCGTGAGCGAAAGACCGTCTCCCGCGCGCACGGTCGATCTCGACGACCTGCTGCGGATCATAGACGGCCACGACCTGCTCGCCCTCCCCGTAGGCATACATGATCGGGTAGTTCAAGTCGGGCCGCATCGGACGCAGTTCGCCCTTCATGAGCGGATCCATGGGGCAGTCCGCCGCGCGCATCATGTTGCCGTACTTGAGGATGGCGGGGCCGATGTAGGACTGCCGGAACTCGTCCAGAATCGCCGTCTTCATGCCATACGTCAGACCTAAATTTGCAAACTGGTCTGCGTCCTTTCCACCCAAGGCGTCACGGGGCGAGGGTCTGCAAAGGCGTTTGCGCGACAGGTTTCGCCGCGCCGGAGAGGCACGCCCGAATGGCGCGCGCGAAGGCCCGGCCCATCGGAACGGAACCGTAGTCGTTCGGATGGCAGTGGTCGTGTGTCGCCTCGCCATCCGTCGGGATCAGCCCGTCCGCCGACAGGTACCGCAGACGCCCGGACAGCGCCGAGCCTTCGGCCCGCAACCGGTCGTACACGTCCTTCATCGCCACGTTCGTCGGCAGACGCACACCTGACGGCTCAATGCCTTCGCAGACAAGGATCGGCACGGCCGGACGCGCCGCGTGCAAGCGGCGGAGGAAAGGCTCCAGCCGTTCGCGGATCATGTCAGGCGTGCAGTTCCAGACCGGATCGACGAGATAGAGCGCGGCATCGATTCGCGCCAACACATCCGCCATCGCCAGCTCCAGTCTCGCCCGACCCGAAAAGCCGAGGTTCACGTAGGGCACGTCCGCCTCGCGTCCCGCGACGCTGGTGAAGCACAGCCCCGGACGGGACGCGCAGCCGCCGTGGACGATCGAGGTGCCGTAATGGACGACAGGGCGCTCGATGCCGCTCGAATGCCGCCACCGCGCCAGCTTCGCCCCCTTCGGCAGGCCGAGGCGGATGCTGCGGACAACGCCGCGCGTCGGCAGGTAGACCCGCACCGGGCGAAGGCCTCGCCCCGGCATTTCGACGCAGACCGCATTCGTCGGGTTCGACAGGCCGGAAAGCCGTCCGTTCCGCACGAACCGCCATTTGCCGTTCACCGTGTCGTAGATGTCGACGCCATACATGCCCTGCGGCGGAATGTAGGGATCGCGTCCGCACTTCTCGGCCAAGACCCATTCGACCGCAAGCCGACCGGCGTCGGTAGCGAACAGGAAGTAATGCCCCGTCGACTGGTCGGACATGGCGCGGACGCCCTCTGAACAGCACGGCAGCAAGTCCGCCGCGATGCGTCCGTAGGGCTGGGGCGTGTCCGCAAAGCCTTTCGACTCCAGCGGCAGCGACAGGCCGTCCACCCATTCAAGGCCGTTCGTGTCGGCCTGCGACCGATCCGCCGCGATGCGTTCGTCGAACCGCGAGACGTCACCCCAACTCCGCGCCACGCCAAGGGCAATCGAAGCCGCCAAGCCAATCTGCACACACTTCATCTTCCTGTTTTCCTTCTTTATGACTGAACCTATCTTTCCGAGACCTCCACAGCCGAATAGGGCGCGACGGCGACCGCGCGCACGCCGTCCGCGTCGCGCACGGTGACGGTGCCGGCCGGCGTCGCGTTGATGACGACCGTGCGCCGCCCGTCGTCCGTCAGGTCGATGACGCGGTTCGGCGCGTAGACGGCGACGATGCGCTCCGTGTCGCTCCAGCCCTCGAGGACGGGATAGCCCTCGGCCGGGCCGTGCGCGCGGAAGCCGCCCTTCTGCAGCGCCTCGCGGTGCGCGTCGGCAAAGGCGATCCACTTGCGGATCTCGGCCTTCTGCGCCGCCGGGATCGTGTCCAGCACCATTGAGTACTGCACCGTCGCGAAGATGACGGACAGGATCGCGCGCGCCGCGTCGGACGGGTCGTCGGACGGCGTCCACTTCAGCATGTCGGCATGCACCGCCGCGCCGCCGCCCGTCAGCCGGAGGTCGGTCGTGCGCACGCGGTTGGCGTGCGCGTCGCCGGGGCAGTCGTTCGCGCGCAGCATGTTGCCGTACGTCGCCGTGACCGGCCCCGCATACGGCTGGCGGAACTCCAGCAGCACGTCCGGGCGCACCGCCTTCAGCCGCCGCGCAATGTCCGCGACCAGCGCCTCGGCCGCCTCCGGGATCGACTTGAAGTCCCGCCCGCGACAGCCCTCGACCGCCGCCGGATCCGCGCCGCCCGCCGGATCGTAGACGTTCGCGCCATACGTTCGGAAGAAGTCGATGAAGTCGATCTTGTAGCCGTCGAGGTTCCACCGCACAAGCCGGTCGACGAGCTGGCCGGCGAGGAACGCGCGAACCTCCGGGAAGCGCGGGTCGAGGATGCCGAGCCGATGCTCCCAGAACGGGCCGGACGCCAGGTACTTGCCCCTGAACGCCGCGTAGTGACGGCTCCGCTCGTTCATGAAGGGCAGCGCATACCAGAGGACGTACTTCAGGCCCAGCGCATGGATGCGGTCGACGTGTGCGCGCATGTCGGGGAACTTCGCCGGCACGGGATCCCAGTCGCCGTGCGTCGTCTGCCAGCCGTCGTCCGCGATGAGCGTACGCATGCCGAGCTTCGCCGCCTCGGCGCACTCGCGCTCCAGCGTCGCCGCGTCAAACGCGCGGTTGAAGGCGTACCAGGTCGAGTAGACGCTCCCGTAGGCCGCCTCCGGCGCCGCCGCGTCCGCCGCCGGCAGCGACCGCCGCACCCAGTCCGCCGCGTCGCGCACGGCGTCCGACCAGTGCCGGCCGCGGAAGTCGAGCCGTAGATCCATGCGCCAGTCCTTCAGCGGCGCCTCGGCCTCGGCGAAGACCTTCAGCGTGACGCGGAAGTAGAACTCGCCCGGCCTCTCGTGGACGATCCGCTGCGCGCAGTCCACCCGGCGGACGCACTCGCTCCAGGCCAGCGTCAGCCGGCTGCGGTCGCCGTCGTCCACGAACGACCGGACCGGCGTGCCGTAACAGAACTTCGACATCTCGGCAGCCTCAAAGAGCGTGGAACTCTTGCGCGTCGGCTGCCAGTAGTGGGAGACCGCGCCCACCGGCACGTCAAAGGCGATCTCGACGACCGGCGGCACGGCCGCGTCCGCCGCGCGCGTCAGCGAGATGCGGTGCGTCTCGACGCCGCCCTCGGCCGTCGCCGCGTCGGACACCCGCCACTGCGGATCGGCCCCTGCGGCCAGCTTCACCTGCACGGGCGTCGGCGATGGCGAGGACGGCGGCGGCGAGACGGACAGCGCGAGATCCGCCAACGGCGCGCCATCCCGAAGCGTGCGCACGGCCGTCACGCGAATGTAGCGCGCCGTCCGCTCGCGCCCAAGATCCAGCCGCTGCGGGATCGGGTTCGCAGCAACGTTGTCCAGCCGTTGCTCGATCTCGTCCGTTCGCCACGTCTCGCCGTCGTCCGAGAACGCGAGACGCACGACGACCGGTGTGCCGTCCACATTGGCCTTGTCCGGCGTCAGCGTGACGGACGAGAACGTGCGCGGATGCTTGAACAGGAAGACTCGGCTCGTGGACGTCTGAGCCGTCGGAATGCCGACATTCTCGAACGACGGCTTCGGCGACGCGGGTGCCTCAGCCGCCTGAACCTCGGCGACCAACTTGGGATCGACGGCGAAGAATTCGCACGTGATGCGTCCCGGCGGCCCGCAGTCCTTCGTCACGCGGACTTCCGCCCGTGCGCCCTTCTCGACCCGATCCAAGACACGGATGCGCTTGACGCCGATGGACGCGCCCGTCGCCACCGTCCGCCCGTCCACAACCAGTTCCCAGCCGTCCACGCGCTCGCCAGTCGAGACGTCCTCGCGCAGGACGACGACGTTGAAGCCGTCCTTCGGCTCGACGCGCGTCGCGAAGAACCTCTGGCGCATTTCCTCGAAGCCGCACAGCGCCGCAGCGTCCGCCTCCGGCAGGAGGCCGCGCCGGTCGGGCGCGATCCCGACGTTCATCGTGCCGCCATTGCCGCACGTGCGCAGGTAGGTCTTCATGAGGAACGCAGGCGAACGGACGAAGCCGTCGTGCGCGGCATGCCAGAACCAGCCCGGACGAAGCGGAAAGTCGCACTCCGGCTGCTTGAACAGCGCACCGCTGACGTCGCCCTTGAACCGCGCATCCTCCCATCCGGGCGTCGGCTTCTGCCCCTGCGCCGCCGTGGTCGCGCGCGCATCGGGATGCAGGTCGCCGGACTCGTTGCCCGGCCAGCGCAAGTCGCCCGCATCGCCGTCGGCGAACACGCACACGTCGGGGTCGAGCGCCCGAACCTCGTCGATCAAGTCTTGGAAACGGTAGTAGTCCGGCGGGATCGTCCGCTTCTCGCACGCGCCGCCATACCAGCCGTCGCCGCCGTTGGCGCCGTCGAACCACAGCTCGAACGGGCGGCCGTAGCCGCCCGAGAAGAGTTCCAGGACCTGCTGCCGAAAGGCTTCGCGATAGGCGGGCGTCGCATACGCCGCGCTGTTGCGATCCCACGGCGAGACGTAGACGCCGAACGCCAGCCCGTGCCGTTCGCACGCCAGCTGCATTTCCTTGACGTAATCGCCCTTCCCGTTTCGGAAAGGCGACTTCGCGATGCTGTGTCCCGTCGTCTTCGTGGGCCAAAGGCAGAAGCCGTCATGGTGTTTCGCGACGACGATGAGCCCCTGAAGGCCGCCCGCCTTGCTGGCGCGGACGATCTGGTCGGCGTCAAACGCCGACGGGTTGAACAGCGCGGGGCTCTCGTTCCCGTAGCCCCACTCGCGGTCGGTGAACGTGTTGAGCGAGAAATGGACGATGCCATACCGCTCAAGGCCCGCGTCGAGGCGTTTCTTGAGCGCTGCGGACGGCGCGGGACGCCCCGCGCGCGTCAGCCGGAAGTTGCGGAAGCAGATTTCGCCTGTCGGCGCGGACGCGGCAATCATCAGCGCGACGAGATCCGTCTGCGCAGGATCGAATGACAGATCGACATCCGTCTCGTAGGAGTGCCACGCGCCGTCCCGCACGGCATCCAGGCTGACGCGGTTCTGCTTCTCGTTGGTGACGGTCCAGACCTGCAGGGCGAACGGCGTCTCGCTTCGGGTCTTCGCCTCGAACGAGAGGCGGTACGTGCCGAAGCCCGCCGCCTTCACGCGCTCGGTCAGGACGGCCTGCATCCCCGCATTCCGCTCGCATTGGCGGAGGCGATAGACGACCGCGCCGGTCTCGTCGCGCGAACAGGCATCCAGCTTGACGCTCCACGAGGGGTTGCGCTGCCAGATGCTCCGCGTCGCCGGACGGTCTTCCAGCAGGTTGGCGGGCGGCGTCGGCAGCCGCCGCTTGCGCGTGTCGGGACACGTCCAGTTGACCTCGACGCGATCCGGCGAACAGGCGACCGTGCGAGGAATCGTCTTGTCCGTCACGACGGAAAGATCCAGTATCGCCGCATCCTTCGGCTCGACGGCAAAAGGCGGAAACGCCGCCGCACGCTGTCCGGCGAGGTAGAGGTTCGTCACGGCGAGACGGTAGTTGCTCGTGTTGAGCCACTTCGCCGAGTCGTTCTGGACGGCGACCGAGACGCCGTTCGTCACGCCGATGCCGCGCCAGCCGTCGCGGCCGGGGACGTGCGGCACGGAGAGGTTGCGGAAGACGAAGGTCTTCGGCAGGTCACCCATGTTCCGTCCGCGGAAGACGTAGCCGACGTAGGTCGCGTCGATCGCCGAAAGCCCGTCGAAGAGGAACTCCTCGGACTGGGGCTCGAGATCCTGCGGCCCCGGCTCGCGCTTCTGGAGGCCCGTCCCCATTTCGCTCCACTTGTTGTTGCGGCGCAGCGCCCCGTTGTACTCGTTCGCGATCACGCCCTCGTCCGCGCGGAAGACGTCGACGCCCTCCATCCGGATCCGGCTGTTCGAGCACTGCGGGAAGATCGCCTTGCAGGACGTGCCGATCGCGACGTTGCGGTAGGTCGCGTCCCGGATGCCGTTCACGACGAGGCCGTTGTCGCCGACATAGACCCAGGCGTTGTCCACGAGCAGGTTCCGGCCGCCGTTCGTGAAGCCGTCCGAACACATCATCGTGGACAGGATCTTCACGTTGCGGAAAACGATGTTCCGCCCCCAGCTCACGAAGTTGAACGTGCGCGCATCGACGAGCTTGACGCCCTCGACCGTCGCGTCGTTCGCCTGGACAAGCACAAGGCCGCGCATCGGATTCTGAACCTGGTCATAGCGGAAGATGTCGCTCATCGGGTCAAGCACCATCCCGCGCCCGTGCAGGCGGACGTTCGGATGACGAATCTTCAACCGCGCATTCAGGACGGCGCCCGGCGCCAGATAAACCTCGCGGACGTCTGCCGGGATCTCCAGAACGCCGTCCGCACCGGGCGCGTCCAGCCAGCCCTCGACGCGCATCACGTTCGCCGCACCCGCTGCGGGGATGTCCTCGGCCTTCTCCGGCGCGTCGGCGAAGACGGAGAGGATCGTCTTGTCGTAATCGTTGAGCTGGATGCCGAAGTAGGTCGGCTCGGTCAGCGTGACGGAGATGACGCCGTTGCGGAACGCGTGCTTCAGCCCCTTCCGCGCCGGAAAGACCTTGTAGCACGCCACGTCCTCGCGCACGGCGATGTCCACCGTGACGGGACTGCCCGCGAACGCGAACTCGCAGAAGCGGCGGTTCACGTCGCCGCCGCGCGTCCGCCGTTCGAGCATGGACTTCTCGCAGTGGTTCCAGACGACAAGGCGACGCGTCTCTTCGCCCTGCCGGACGCGAACCGCATACGCCGCGTCGCGCTCGATCGCCGCCGGGTAGTCTGGATAGCGCACGAGGACATCCTGTGCCGCCGAAACCCCACACGCCACAAGCGAGAGGAATAGAATGACCAGGTTCTTTCTAATTGAATTCATAAGGCTCTTCATACGATTCTCCGAAACTGACAGGATAAAATTCTCACGCGAAGTTTTGCGACCTCTTACTCGCGGCGTTGCACCAGGAGACGCACGGGGCCGATCAGACCGGCCGGCTGAAGCGGATCGTCTTTCGCATACGGTCGGCAGGTCGTGAACGCGAAGTGGCCCTTCGGCAGTTTCCCGTCAACATACCCTTCGGGGAACTCGCGCAGGAGAAGCGGCCCGCCGCCCTTCCTGAACCAGGAGCCGACTTCCGGCTCCTGCTCGTCGCCGATCAGCCGATTGATCCAGCGGTTGGCGACGCGCACCTCGATGACGTTCTTGCCCGGCTTCAGCACGTCCGTCACGTCACGGCGAAAGGGATAGTGCCAGAAGAAGCCGAGATCACGTCCGTTCACCGTCAGGCCGGCGATGTCGTGCAGATGCCCCAAGTCGAGCGTCAGCGCGCATTTCGCCCGCGCGACATATTCGGCGGGCACGTCGATCGTCCTGCGATACGTGGCCGTGCCGGAGAAGTAGCGGATGCCCGGCTCCGGGCGTTCGTTCAGCGGCGTCAGCGTACCGAACGGCACCGCCCCCTCCGGCGCACCGCGCCCCTCCTGGAAGCGAACCGTCCAGCCCGTCGAGCAGTCGACAGTCGCGACGGCCTCCGGCGAACGTGCGGCGTCGACGCCGACCGCTCCAGCGCCACGCGCCGCCTGTGCGGGCGGGCGCTCCCGGCGGAACACGACGAAGACGCTCGTGCCATGCTCAAGTTCCAGCGGCAATTCCATGCGCCCGCCCTTCACGCGCCAACTCGATGCCGGTCGCCGCAAACCCGTCTCGGCGTCCCAGAACTCCGGCTCGCCGACCGCGCGGAACGTCGCGACGAATGCCAGCGGCGCCTCGGACTGCCGCACGTTCGCGACGAAGTAGATGTCGCGGTCAGTCGTCCGGCGGTGAATCCACTGCACCGCCTCCTTCCCCTTCTGCAGCCGCAGGAAGTCCGCATCGCCTTCGGCCGCAAAGTCAGGCGCGACCCGCTGCGCGGCCAGCGCCGCATCGACCGTCGGGTGCAGACGCCCCCACGTGCCCGCCGCAAACGCCGCGACGGCCCGGTCGCGCGCCGCGCCGCCGGCGAGGCCGAACGACCGCACGGGCTTCGGCCCCCGCACGACGGCGACGCCGGCGGCGCGAAGTTCATCCGCTTTCGCCAGCAGGGACGACGAGACGATTTCCGTCTGCGGCAGCACGACGACGGCATAGCGGCGGCCGCCCGGAATCTCGGCGCGTCCGTCGATCGCACGCACGCCCTTCGCAAACGTCCGCGCGTCGATGGCGTTGGCGTTCCAGCCATACGGCGTCGCCGGCTGGAACGTCGGCGTGACGGGCGTGTCCTCGCGCGTGACGTACAGCACGTCCGCCACCGTCCGCCCCTGCTGCAGCAGGAACTGCGCGCGGCTCACGTAGTCCAGCCAGCCTCGGTAGAACGGCCACAGCGTGTTGTGGCGGTTGAAGTGGAAGCCCCACGGCCCCAGCGTGAGGCCCGGCCCCGGCGTTTCGTAGGCCTGATGCGCAAAGCTGTGGAACACGAGGCGGTTGACGCCTTGGGCAAAGACCGAGTCGCCCTGCAGCTTGTGGCGCGCCGGACTGCCTGTCCAGGCCGCCGCCCGGTCACCCGCCGAGAACGATTCGGTCTGCACGAACCGCTTGCCGTAGACGTCCGCGACGTTCGACGCGAGCTTGGCGTTGCCGACGCCCCACGACGGCCCCTGCCAGAACTCGCCCATCGGCACGTCGGCCCCGCGTCCCTGCAGCAAGTCGTCGAACGGCCCGCCATACGGCTCCAGCTCCAGCTGCACGCCGTCCCTGTTCGCGAGCCGGCGGAAGCAGTCGCCGTAGTACTTGGCGTACAGGTCGGACACCGTGCGGCGGAAGTCCTCCAGGAAACGTTCGCTCGTCAGGGCGTCCTTCACGTAGCGCCCCGAAAAGACCGGCAGGAACTTCACGAGATCGTAGCCGCGCAAGGCACGAAACTCCGCCGGCATCGCCTCCGTCCAGTTCTGCGGCCAGACCTCGTAGCTGTCGATCAGCGTGTACTTGACGACGCCGTCCGCCCCGGAAGCCTTCGCCCGGTCGAGGATCGGACGCATCATGCCGCGCCACGCCGCCTCGACGCCGCGCTTCGACAGCTTGTCGCACTCGAGGCCGCGCCCTTCCGGGTTCGCCGGATGGTTGCCGGACTGCCGCGTGTAGAGCGTGAAGCGCAGGATCGTCCACCGTCCGGGCGGTGCATCCCAGACGAGCCGCCCGTCAGCGGCGACGGACGCCGTAAGATCGACGATGCGGTCAGGATCGACCGCCCCCTCTTTCGGCATCGGCGGCAGGTCACGGACATACGTCGGCGCCGAGGCGGAAAGTCCGTGGTGGAAGAACGTCTTCTTTGTCAGGTCGGGAATGCGCCACCCCGGCGTGAAGTTCACCGCGGCAATCGGCAGCCACCCGCAATCGCGCGGCTCCAGCCGGAAGAAGCGCGACGTGACCGGCGGGAACGCGACGAAGCCGCCGTCTTTTACGGCAAACGGCGTGACGCAATGCTCTTTCCAGTCCGTGCCGTCGTCGGAGACGAGGATGCGGTAGCGCGCCCGATTGGCCCACGGCGGTCCCGACAGGTCGATGCGGACGCCGCACATCTGCCGCCGCTCCCGCAGCTCAAATTCAATCGCCTCTGACTCTTTCGCGAGCGACGGGTTGAACATGACGCACGTGGACGGCCGGCCGTCCCACAGCGTCTCCGGGACATACCGATACTGGGTGTGCGGGAATCCCGGCGGAAACGTCAGCGACGCATCGTGCCGAATCGTCGTCTTCACGACATCGGCCTTGAAGTCATAGCCGTCGCCGCAGATCGCCGGGAACGCCAGAACCGCCACGTCCTTGCCGTACTTCTCCGGCAGTTCGCATTGCGTCAGCGTCAGCGACAGGCGACGTCCGCCCGCAACGGTCGTCCCGGTGAAGCCGATGCTTTTCATCGCCTCTTCGGGACGGATCCACGGACCGCCCGACGAACTCCAGCCGGGGCAGTTGGCGACGGACAGCTCCAGACCCAGCCGTTTCGCCTCGCGGACGGCGTGGTTGACGCAATCGAACCATTCGGGCGACAGCGTCTTCACCGGCCCCTTCAGTCCGCCGCCGAAGCTGCTGACGTCCAGAATCGTCGCGCCGCCGAGGCCGGCACGCTTCATCGCCTCCAGATCCCTGGTGATGCCCGCGCGCGTGATGTTGTTGTCCACCCAGTGCCACCAGGTTCGCGGACGCGCCTCGGCCGGCGGATTGCAGAAGCCGTCCTCCAGTGTTCCGGCGCAGACAGACGGCAGGGCCGTCAGCGCACATGCGCCGACGGCCAGCCTCACGAGTCGCGATCTCGATGCCATTGTGACCGTGCCCTTCCTATCGGAGAATGAAGAGGACGCCTCGGCTCGGAATCGAGACGGTCACCGAACCCGGTCCCGTGAAGAAGTCAGGATAGTCAACCGCCGAAACCGTCACCGTCCGATTCCCGTCCGCATCACAGGTCGTGGCGCGCACCCGCTTGCCGCCCAAGTAGAGCTTGCGGACCGTCAATGCGCCCGGATAGTCAAGACGGACCTTGGCGCCGGCCGCGACACGCAGCTCCAGTTCCGGGTCGGCCAAGGGCGCGGCCTCGACCTGAGCCTCGTCGATCCACGCAAGCGACACGTCATCGACCAGCATGGTGGCGTCGCGGATGCCTGTTCCCTGCAAGCCCAGCACATACGTGCCGGCCTTCGGCACGCGGAAGTCCCAGCTGAAGCGGAGGAAGTTCCGGCTCTGCTCGTCTTGCGCGTCGAACGACGTCCGCCCGATCTCGTTCGTGACGACGGTACCGTCCGCCTGCGGCTGAAGCCACCACGCGCGTAGCGAATTGCCGGAGAAGTCCGAATCGGCGGTGCCCCCATACGGCGCGTGTCCATGCAGGGCCAGTCGATAGACGCCGGCCACCGGGAAGGTGACCTGCTGGCGCACAAGGCCCGCCGCCCGGATGCGCATGTAATTGTTCCCGGCGAAATAACTCTTGGAGTAGCTCTTGTCATGGCTCTCGCTCCCATACCAGCCACGGGCGACACCAATCCCTTCGCTCTTCCAGTTCCCGTCATCCGAAGTAGTCGTGGAGACATCCTGTTCGAAGCCGCCGTTCGCCAGCAGGTCGCGCGCCGGCACGATCTCGAAATCGTCGGCAACCAGGATCGTGTCCGCCGTCTGCGCAAAGGCGAGATCGACCGCCGTCGGCTCCGCCAGCGCAAAGCCCGTCGGCCACGTGACGACCGTCGCCGCGCGCGCCTCCTGCGTGACCGAACCGAGCGCGATCGGCGTGCCGCCCTGCGGCGTCACCGTGGCCGTCAGGGAGGCAGCCGCCGCCCCGACGTAACCCCACGGATGACGCTGACGCGCGAGGCGGGCGCGGACGCGATAGGCGCCGGCCGCCAACGTCAGGTTCGTCCGCGTCAGCGTCCCGCCGGACTTGAAGAAGCAGACGGCCGCCGTGCCCTGCCGATAGCCCAGCGCGTCCCAATAGCAGGAGGTCGCGTCCATCGCCCCCGGCGTGACGAGCGCAACCGACGGCGCGGTGTCCGCCGCTCGATCCGCCGCCTGCTCGAACTTCCAGCCGGCCGCAGCATTTCCAACCGCCGCCGCCGAGAAGCCCGGCGCCGCAAGCGGCCACGCAAAGTCCTCGAAGTCGCCGTTCGCCAGCACGTTCGGCGTGTCCGCCTCATCCGCGACGCAGACCATGCGGAAACCGTCGAACTGGGCGCCGGACGTCTCCGCCGACTCTGCGGCGCTCTTGGGCTTGAGCGCGAGCGCATACGCGCCCGCCGTCAGGCGCGGCGTGCGGAACCGATAGAACCGCGAAGGCTTCGTGCCGACGCAAACCACACGGCCGACAGCCGTCTCCCCCATCGCGTCCGAGGAAAGGATGACGTCAACATAAAGCGGCTGATCGTAAAACTTGCCGTCACGACGGCACGAGAAACTTAGCTCGTAAACGCCGTCCGCCGGAACCGTCACCGTCGCGCCCGTCTCGACATTCGCCCAGTCGGTGCTCGAAAGGACGGCCTCGACACCGGCGTTCGCGCCCGCCTCAACGCCCGTCGGACGTCCCGGCGCGACGAGACGCAAGACGCCTTCCACGACGGACAGCGTACGCACCGCAGCCGGGATTCGCGCAAGCGACACCTCGCCGCGTCCGCGCTTGACGAGCGCATCGGCCTGCGCATCCGCCGTCACGCGCACGCACAGCCCTGTCGCGTCCTGATTCGCCGTCACCGTCTCGCCGGCCTCCAGCGCGAGCGGGACAGGCGCGTTGACATAGGCGGCGTCCGCGAGACGCACTTCGCCCGCAAAGGCCGCCGTGTCCTGTGCGGCCGTCGAACGGGCCGCTTCGTTGCCCGAATCGGCCGTTCCGCCGCGCGGCGTGACAGGCGACGAGGCGACGACAAGCCGGTCGTCCGTCATCGGCTGAAGATAAGCCGTCGCCTCGCCCGCGACTTCGAGACGTCCGTTCCCGACCACCGAGGCGTCGCAAGCCGCGCCGTCCGTCGAGACGCGCGTTGTCGTTCCGTCCTTCGTGACGAGCGTGACGTCGGGGGCTTCCGCCTGCAGTCGCCACTTGGCCATGAGGTGCGCCTCGATTGCCATGCGCTGCGCTTCCGTCAGGCGATTGGTGAAGACCAGCACCTCGGACAGGAAGTCGCCGCCGACACGGTCGCCACTGCCGCCCTGACCGCCCGTGGCGGCCGACGTCTGGTAGTCGTGGTCGCTGAAGAAGCAGTCCGAGCCGTCGACCGCCAGTTCCTGCGTGACGAACTCCAGCAGGTGAAAGCCGAGCCTGGCCTTTGCCGTATAGCCATCGACCGCCACGCCGTTCTGGAAGGTGCGCCCCGAACAGATCTCGTGATTGGACGAATGCCAGAGGGGCGTTCCCTTGACCAGGGCCAGGGAACTTTCGTTCGGCGAACCCGGCGTGACCTTCGCGCTGTCGGTGCCGTGCGAGCCGAGGAGGTAGCCCCAGCTGTTCGTGATGCACTGGACGGCGAACAGGTGCCGGATGCCGTCGATGCGGTTCGTGCCGCCGGCGGGCGTCCGCCACATCATGTACCGTCCCGTGCGGCCGCAGCCGAAGTTGACGACCGCGCGTCCGTCCAGCGTCTCGACGGACGGCACGCGCGTCTCGCCGTCTCCGAACGTAAGCGCGCGGCTGGCGACGGCGCGCGGATACGTGCCCGCGTTTCCGGCGGCAATCGCCTCCAGGTCGCGCACGTCGTACCACGTCTCGGCGTTCGAGACGAAGTTTGTCGTCTCCGATCCGTCTGCGTTCGCGACGACATTCGTGGTCACGGTCGTCGCAAGCGCGTGGACGCGCGAGGCGTCAACCCAGAACGCAGCTTCCGCCATCACGTCCGGCTGCGGGAATGCAGGGCTCTCCGCCGACGTGACGAAACGGAACTCGCCCGTCCCGGCGCCGGTCTTCAGCATGAACCGATCACGCAGCAGAAGCCTGTCGGACGGAAGGACATATGTGCCGTCGCCGCGTTTGGCGAGACCATTCGCGGCCGACGAGACGGCGACCGCCTCCGTCTGCGTGACGACGCTGCCGCCATCCACCGACACCGCAGGATGGTCGCCGACGCCGCCGACGAGAGGTGCTGCCCCCGCCGCGCCAATCAAGAGCGCCGAGCCGGCCAGGAGGCGCGCACAAGCCGTTATCTTCGTTGCATGATCTTCTTTCATTGCCTTGTTCCTTTTTTGGACGTGTCTGTTGACGGGCGCTGACGGGCGCTG
>DCMF01000046.1:14643-16208 GCA_002321305.1 Verrucomicrobia bacterium UBA1629
CGCTGACGGGCGCTGACGGGCGTAATTATAACACATTCCCAGTCAGAATGTATATTGGTTCTTGGCTAATAATAATATACGGAAACGGGAATAGCCGTCAATTTGGATTTTCCGCATTACGTTCTCATTCTCATGAAACACAGAGCCGCTTTCGCGGGGCAAGAGGAGTGTCGCGAAAGACGCGCTTCGCGTCCTGTGCGAGCGATTCTTGCGACAGCGAGGAAAATCAGACAGGTCTGCGCGAAGCACTCTCCCTGTCGCCTCTCATCGCCCGGCCACAGGCCGCTCTGTGTTAGAAACAACAACAACAACAATTCGACGGTTTCATAAGCACTCCTTTAAGATATTTGCTATACTACTTCCTTAACATGAACATGCGAAAGAAAAGAGACACGACACGCATTCTCATCATCCTGGATCTGCGATATGAGTCCAATCGCCAGTTCCTTCAGGGCATCGCCCGGTTCGCCCGCAGCAAGGCGTCCTGGGACGTGACGGTCGCCGACGTCACCGAGGCGCACACGGCACTCGCAGACGCCCCGAAGCCCTTCGACGCCATCTTCGCGAAGGAAGACTGTGCGCCCGACATCCTCTCGTTCTATGCGGCGCGCCGCCGGCATCATCCGCCGACCTGCGTCTTCGGCAGTCCGGGAACGCCCTCGGCCGACGACCCGGACATCTACTTCTACGCCACGGACAACACGGCCATCGGACAAAAAGCCGCCGCGTATCTTCTGGGCCTCGGCAACTTCGCGTCATTCGGCTTCTACTCCGACGCATCCGGCCAGAGCTTCATCCGGCAACGGCACGAGGGATTCCTGCGCGAGCTCCAGAGACAGGGCCGCACGGTCGAGGCGTGCACCCAGAGCGGGAAGCCCGACGAAACCGGCAGCTGGCTCAAGGCCCTCGCCAAGCCCACCGCCGTCTTCTGCGCCTACGACCGTGACGCCGTCGCGCTCATCCGGTGCTGCCAGCAGAACGGCATCCCCGTGCCCCGACAGGTGGTCGTCCTCGGCGTTGACGACGATCCCGTCGTCACGTCCTTCGCCAACCCCAGCGTCTCCAGCGTCGTCCTGCCGTATGAAAGCCTCGGCTTCGCGGCGGCCAAGAAGGTCTCCCTTCGGCTTTCGACCGGGAAGACGCCCAAGAAGCGCGCAGAGGTCTCCGCCACCGTGGAGATCTGCGAGCGCGACTCGTCCATCCCGATTGCGCCGTCCGCGCACATTCTCGCCGCCGCCAAGACCTACATCCAGCAGAACGCGCGGCGGCACGTCACGGTCGAGGCCGTCGCCAAGCACCTCGGCATCTCCCGGAAGCTGCTCGACCTGCGGTTTAAGGAGCAGGGCGAAGGGACGGTGCGCGAGCTGATCGCCCGCGAACGCTTCAAGGCAGTCTGCGAGCTTCTGTCGAAGACGGACCGACCCATCGGCTCCATCGCCCGCTCCTGCGGCTTCGCGAACGCGCCGTGGCTCCAGACGGCCTTCAAGCGCCGCTTCGGCCTGACCATGCGCGCCTACCGCCTCCAGAACGCCAAAGCCTCCGTCCGTCAGAAGGTATAGGAGAGC
>DCMF01000100.1:0-252 GCA_002321305.1 Verrucomicrobia bacterium UBA1629
GATCCACCGCGACATCGCGGAACTCGACCGCGCGATACAGGAGATCGCGCTCTCGGGGACGGCGACCGCCACGCTCTCGTCGTCCGGCGGATCGAAGTCCTACACGCGGCTCGACCTCGACAAGCTGCGCGCGTACCGCAAGGACCTCGCGACCCGTGCCGCGCGGCTCGCGGACCTCGCCGCCGGTTCGCGCGCCGGCGTCCGCCACATCGTCACCACGCGTCTGGGGGTGTGGGGATGATCAAGGATTTC
>DCMF01000100.1:354-9307 GCA_002321305.1 Verrucomicrobia bacterium UBA1629
CGCGCCGCGCTTTGCGGACCTTACCCGCGGGGATCAGCGGCGCGTGGGCGCCTTACTCGCCCGTCGCCTCGGCATCCAGGCGCGCGGCGGCTATCGCGTCGTGTTCGGGCCGGACCAGTTGAACCGCAAGTGGATTTCGCCGGAGACCGCGAACGAGCTCGGTCAAGTCCCGATCGCGGAACGCAACCGTCTCGTTGCGACGGCGCGCCAGGCGTGCCGCGAGAACGAGCATCTCGAGGCGATCCTGCACCAGCTCGAGCTGAATGTCGTCGGCGACGTCGGTGGCAAAGCCGTCTTCGCGTTCCCCGAGGCGTACGCGGCCGCGGGCGCGCAAGTCAAGCAGGCGTTTGTCGCCTGGACGCAGGCGGCGGAATACTTTGACGACCTCTCCCTGCAGCAGCTCTTACGGCTTGTCCTCCGCACGCTTTGCGTGGGTGGCGACCTTGTGCTGGTCTACGACTGGGATTTGACGCGTGGCGACACGGGTCAAATCATCATGTTCGAGCCGGACTGCATCGGCAACCTTTCGGAGGGCGACTTCCGCCGCGTCTTCGGCGCGGGCGCGACCCAGCACGACGGTATCGTCAAGGACGCGGACGGCAAGACCATCGGCGTCATCGTCTCGTGGTCGCAGCGCGGCGCGTCCGTCTACGATCTCGAGCGCGAGGGACGGCGTGCGGCGTGGACATTGGTCAAGCCCGCCGGCGTGGCGTGGAAGGATTCGCCTTTTACCATCGTGCGCGGACTCGCTCGCGTCAATCAGATGCGCGGCTCCTCGCGCCTGTGGCCCGCGCTCGGCACGGTCGCGGACCTCTCCGACCTGCAGGGATTCGAGCTGCAGGCGGCGAAGAAAAACGCGCAGTTGATCGGCACGTTGACGCAGACGGAAGCGGGCGACACTGCCGAAATCGACGCCGCGCTGGATCCCGACCTCATCGCGCCGAACGCCGCGCCCGGCACGGACGACGAGGCGGCCGCCGCGTCTACGGTGGACGACCGCGCGCCGCTGGAAGTGGACAACATCCGCCACGCGGGCGTCATCTTCGACCTCCTCCCGCCTGGCGTCAAGATGGAAATCTTGTCCGCGACGCACCCGAACGAGAAGCTTGTGGAGTTTTCGCGCTGGCTTCACGGCGGCGTCGCCTTCGCGCTGGGCTTGGGCAACGTGCACGCGACCGGCAAGGCGGACGCGTCGTACTCCGCGACGCAGGCGGAAATCCTCCTCTCCAACGCGGAATTTGCCGACGAGTTTCATCGTCTCGAGACGGACGTCTTGGATTGGGCGCTGGGCAACTGGTCGCGCCGGGCGCAGGCCCGCGGGCTCATCCCGCCGGACGCCGCGCTGCCGCCGGACTGGCGCCGCACATGCGTCAAGTGGCTGCACCCCGCGGCACGCGCCGTCAACCCCGTGGACGAACAGTCCGCGCTGAACAGCGGCCTGAAGAACGGAACGATCTTGCTCCGCGACAAACTGGGCGCGGACTGGAAAGCCCACGTCGACGCGTGGGCGGAAGAGATAGCGTATTGCAACGCGCGCGGTGTCCCGCACGCGTCGCTTGAAACGGCGTCCGGATTGCGCATCGACGCGCCCGGCGGAAAGGAAGAAGAATGAAGACCTACAAACTGGACGGCGAGATTGCCGACTTTGACTATCACTCGCCCTCGGGCGCGTGGTCGTTCTGCGGGCCGAAGAGCCTGCACGAATTTCTCGACGGCTTGAAGGACGGCGAGGAGGCGGTGCTGGAAATCAACAGCCCCGGCGGCGACGTGCTCTCGGGCATGGAGATGGCGAACGCAGTGAAGAACTCCAAGGCGAAGTTGACCGCGCATGTGACGGGTCTCTGCGCCTCGATGGCGACCGTCGTTGCGTGCGCCGCGGACGCGATCAAGATGGAAGAGGCCGCGTTTTGGATGATCCACAATCCGTGGGGCATGGCGGTCGGCGACGCGGAAGAGCTGCGCAAGCAGGCCGCGCTGATGGACCAAATGAAGTCCGTCATGATTGGCTTTTACCGCGGCAAATTTCCGGGCGTCGCGGAAGACAAGCTGGCGGAGTTGATGTCCGCCGAGACGTGGTACACGGGGCGCGAGTGCGTCGCGAACGGACTCGCCTGCGAGCTCGTCGCGACGGACGTCAAGTACGCCGCACGCGCGACGACGCGCACGCTAGCTAATGCGCCGGACGCCGTCAAGGCTCTCTTCGCCCACCGCGAAATGTCCGACGCCGAACGCGCCGCCGTCGACGCCGCACGCGCCGCGGCCGCCGCGAAACCGGCGGACCCCGAACCCGCGGACTGGGAGACGCGCTATAAGGGCGCGTCGCGCAAAATCAACGACTTGCAGGGCCAGCTCGCCGACGCGCAGAAACGCGCCGTCGCCGAATTGGCGAAGTACGAGGCGGACGTGGCGTCCGCCCGCAAGGAAGCCGAAGACGCCAAAGCCGCTCTCGACAAGGTGACCGCCGAGTTGAGCGCGCGGCAGGCGGACCTCGACGCGCAGAAAGAACGCACGGCTGCCGCCGAAGCGGAACTCGCGCAGATGCGCGACGGTCTTGCCCAGGCACAGGCGGAAGCGCAACATCTGCGGGACACCCGTAGCCTGCTGACGGCAGGCGTACTGACCGCGCAAGAGGCGAAGACCTACGACCAGTTGCTGGCGTCCGCTCGCACCCCCGAAGCGCGGGAACAACTCCGTCGCGACAAGGCGACGGGCAAAATTAAATAACAAAATCAATCTGGAAGGAAAATCAAAATGGCTACATCATTGACCCGCAAGGGACTGATCTGCGCGTCGGACAAGGTTATCCTCGCCGCGCGCCCCGCAATGGAACTCGTCCGGCAGTTTGTGCTGGACGCCTCGCCGAAGCCTGGCGACAAGGGCGCGACCGTGCGCATCCCCGTCATGGCCGCGACCGCGAAGGACTTTAACGAGACCTCGCAGAACTACGTGACCTCCACCAACTCCATCAAGTACGCGGACGTCGTCCTCTCGGGCGACAAGATCTCCGCCTACACGCTCAACGATCTGGACGCGCTCGAGGATGACCTTGCGCCGGTGTGGGGACAGCTCGCGCCGACCGCCGGTCGCGCCATCGGCAAGGCGTTCGTCGAGGCGGTCATGGGCGTCTTGACGTACGACAAGGCGGACGCGCAGAAGACGGTGGCGACCGCGACCTTTGCGGACTTCGTCAAGATTCGCGCGGCCGTGTCGGGCGCGGGCTACGACCCGGCGGATACGGTGCTCCTCCTCGAGCCGAACGCCTACAACACGCTCGTCTCGCTCCTCCCGGCTTCGGTCGTTGGCGAGGGCGGCGTCGTCAATTCGGCGCTGATTGGCGCGCGGCTGGGCTTCAAAGCTGTGCTCGAAGCGCCGCACGCGTCGAAGACCTCGGGCGCAAAACCGACGTCCGGCAATGCGCCGGAGAAGGGCGTGGGCTTCGCCGTCCCCGCTAACGCGCTGATCGTTGCGAACCGCTACAAGGCGCCCATCCTCGGGGCGGTCGGAAACCTCGTCGAGGCGGGGCAGTCGACGGATGAAGAGACGGGGCTTGTCATCGGGACGCGCGTCGTCGTGGACCAGGCGGCCGGCGTCGCGGCGTGGTCGGCTGAAGCCCTCTTCGGCGTCGCGCTCGCGAAGCAGAACGGCAACGGCGCGCCGGGCTTTGTCCAGCTCGTCACGGCCTGATCCGTGCGGACGGGTGGCAGGGCGACCTGCCCCCGTAAAAACGCCGCCAGCCGCTCCTTGGTTGCTCCGTTGTTTTACTCCTTGGCTGGCGGCGTTTTTACGGGACTTGAATATGACAATCGATTTTGATAATCCTTCGGCGTTCGCGCCGTTCTTCGACCGCGACTGCGCGACGATCGCGTGGACGGACGCGGAAGGTCACGCCTGTCGCGGCACCTTCGCCGCGTGCGTCATCGACGAGTCGCGCGCGGGCGACCCGCTTGCGGAGACGGACGTCGAGGGCCTCGCGACCATCACCGTCCTCCTCTCGCGCCTCGGGGAAAACGCGTGGTCCGAGTCCGCGCCCCCGCGCATCGGGGACGCCATCGCCGTGTGGGGACGTGACGGCTACCGCATTACGTCCGTCGTCGCGACCGCGCGGCAGTATTGGACGCTCGAGGCGCGGCGCGCCGAGAAGAAAGGATGAGCAGCATGTTGATCGAGGAAGCCATCGAACGGAAAATTTCCGAACTGTTTAAGGACGCACTGACGGTTTCAACCTTTCCCGTCGAGATTGTGGGGTCTCGAGTGGCCGCGGACGCAGGTGCGGTTAAATCGGACGGCGCCGCCGCGGCGGCCGTCTATCTCGCGATCGCGTGCGGGGTGCGCGCGAACGACGCGTTCTCCCTTTCGCCCGTCTCCTTCGAGATTTCTCTCGCGCTTGCGACGCGCGAGGAAATCGACCCGACCGGCGCCGCGCACGAGCAGACGCTCGAGGTGCTTGTGGATGCGCTCCAGCGGCTCCACGACGACCCGCCGGCGGCCGCCGCCGAACTCGCGGTGGACGGACTTTCTTTTGGCGAGCTGCGTTTGGGCGGCTCGTCCGGCAAGCAATACGACTCTGACCGCGCCGCGTGGACAGAGACGTTAACCTTCTCTATCCGCGGCTCGGTCATCCACAAGTAGAAAGGAAAAAACCAATGGCACTGAAAACCAAGACAGACTATTTCGGCCTCGCGTCCGCGGGCATCGAGGTCGCCTCGACGACGGAGAACCGTTCGCAAGGCTCCGTCTCCGCGTCCGGTCCGGACGGCTTTATCGTCGCGAACGAAACCTTCGGCGACGAAATCATCGCGCCCTCGTGCGACTACGTCGTGACGGCGGACGCGACGCTTGCCTCCGTCAAGCTCGGTAGCGTCCGGGAAATTGAGGGTAAGTCCATCGCGCTCGCGTCCATCACGATCACGACGCGCGCGGGCGAAGCCCCGACGATTTCCGCCTCGGGTCAGCAGATCGAGGACGGCGGCAGGGCTCACTGCACCGCCACCCTCGCGGGCGTCGCGATCTCCGGGCTTTACCACGCGCAGACCTTCGGCAAGTTTACGGTCACGGGCGGGCAGTTGCAGGACTCGACGCTCACGGCGGAGGGCTCGATCGCCACCGCGCAGGTGGACGGCGTCGTCAAGTCATCGGACCTTGTGGGTGGCAAGCTGACGATCAGCGGCTCTATCGTCGGTGTCTCCGATAAGGGCGTCATCGGCAAGCCGACGGTCACGCTCGCCTCGGGCGTCTCGGGCATCTTCACGCAGCCCTTGACGGAGACTAACCCCAACGGCGATTATCCGTCCTACACGTTCACGCTCGAGATTCCGCTCGCGGCGGATAAGGTGACGCCGTGACGCTCAACCTCCGCTATCAGGCCAAGGACCCGTCGCTTCCGACCGCGCCCTTGCGCACGTTCGCCGGCTCGGCGCTCGCGCTCGACTTGCTCGTGCCGCAGGCGATTGCGGGCGAGCCGCTTGCGGGCGTCGCCGTCACGATCGTCAACGCGGACGGCGCTCCCGCGACCGCACCCGCCGTCTGCCAGACGCCGGGCTGGTGGTCGGTCGTTTTCGCGGGCTCCGTGTTGCCGTCGTACGGATACGTGACCAACGGGTTCCGCGCGGTCGCGACGCTCGGCACGGGCGAGGCGACGCACGAGACGATTCTCGCGGTCGGGGATCTGGACATCCGCGCCGCGTCCGCGACGGACATCCCGGGCGACGCCGTCGCGTCCCTGCAGATCAAGGGCGGGGACATCTATTGCAAGACGACGGTCGTGGACGACGTGCAGCACTACGCCAAGCAGACGATTGCCTACGACGCGGACATGGGCGCGTGGGGCGCGACCTGGTCCGGCGATTATATCCTCCTCGCCGGGGAGTGGAAGGAGTACAAGCCATGAGACTGTTGTTGACTGTCGCCGCCTGCGCATCCGCGCTTGCGGCAAGTGCCATCACTGCGACCAAAGAGTATGTGGACCGCAAAGACGCGACGAACGCCGTCGCGATTGCGGCGGAGGCGACCCGCGCGAAGAATGCGGAGTCCGCCAACGCCACGGCCGCGGCCGCGGCGAAGAGCGCCGCCGATAAGCATGCCGCCCGCACGGACAATCCGCACAAGGTGACGGCGGCGCAGGTCGGCGCGTATACCAAGGCGCAAGTCGACAGCAAAGTGGCCGCCGCAACCCCCGGCAATTATGCCGCCGTTTCCAACAAGGCGATGACGGCCGTGCAGAAGGAGACCGACCCGACCATCAAGGCGTGGGCGAAGGCGGCGACAAAGCCGTCGTACACCGCGTCGGAAGTTGGTGCCGTGCCGAAGGGGCGAAAGGTGAATGGCAAGGCTCTCTCAGCCGATATTACGCTCGGCGCGGGGGACGTCGGGGCTTACACGAAGAGCGAGACGGACGGGAAGATTTCGTCCGCGAACACCGCGCAGTTGAAGTCCGCCGCGTTTTCGAACGCGGTCTTGACGGTCGGGCTGAACATTTCGCAGGAGCAGGCGACCGTGCTGAACGAAATCGCCAAAGCCTACGGCGGCTTCCCGATTGGCGGCACGGCAACGACCGTGGGCGGACTTCTCGCGGCTCTCGCGGCGGGTGTCGCGTGGCTGAAGAAGAAGACGAAAACAATCGAGGATACGGTCGGGGAAGCGAACGACCTCCTCGAGGAGGTGAAGTAATGTCTACCCTCGTCGAAAACGTAAACGCCATCGTCACGGCGAACAAGAACATCAAGGCGGCTCTCGCGGCCCAGCGCGTGGACGTCTCGGACTATACGCGCCTTTCGCAGGCCCCGGCAAAAATCGCCGCCATCAAGGGGCTCGAGGCGGCCGCTCCCAATACGCTGAGCGCGGGCTACGAATACATCGAAGTTTGACATTGAAAGGACGAAATCATGGCAACCAAAATCTATTTGCCCACGAAGGCAGACCAGGAAGAGACGAACGCGAAGATTGACGCGCTCGCCCAAAAAGTCGCGGAACTCCAGTCCGCGCAGGCGACCCCGACGGCAACCGTGGTCGTGCGTTTCAACTGGGAGGGGCAGACGTTCGAAGTTCCGAGCGACGCGGCGACGAAGACCGCGCTTTTGACGGGCGCGAAGGTGATTGTCCGCATCCCGGGCGGCGAGGACTACACCCAGCCGCTCACCGCGCTCACGGGTTTTGCGGCGGCGTTTACGGTGCGGCTCACGGGCGCGGCCCTGACGGAGCCGGCGACCGTCTTTGTCCGCCTCGGCTCGACGGCTTATGCGACGACCGGCACGCGCGTCGACCTCACAATTGGAGGCTCGGCGACCGTCTACGTAAACTCGAAGCAGGCGAGCGGCGAGACCGTGGAAGTCTTCCGCGCCCAGCCGTATTCGGACAACCCCTCCGCCTCGTCCGACGCCCGCATCAAGGCGGGCAACTCGTACCTCGGCGTCAAGATTACGACGGGGGGCACGGCGAAGACGCTGTTCGGCCACTGGGACGCCGGGCAGAAAACGTGGATTGACGAATCACTTACCGAGGTCGCGCTCTGGGATTTCGCGGACGGCGAGACCCCGACGAAGCGCGTCATCTCGGACATCGTGACGGACGGCTGGGTGCCGATCGAAGAGCGGCTGGACTGCTTGAAGAACATGAAGTGCGGGACGCTCTCTTATACGGACGGCAAGGTGACGGTCGGCGAGAACAAAATCATGCGCTACGACCCGGTGTGGATGAAGACCACGAAGGAAGAGGTCAACATGCCCATCGAGCAGTCGGACGGCACGCTCAAGGAGAACAAGGTCGTCTGCATCGTCAAATGGTACGCGAATTCGCAGGTGGACGAGAACTACCACCTCCTGCCGCTCTTCGAGCAGTACGTGCGGCAGTCTGACGGCACGTTTGCGGCGACCGCGTGTGCGCATGGCTACATCGCCCGGTATCCGATTGGCAACCTCGCGCAGGTGACGATTGACGGCGCGAAGGTCAATGCCCCGCAGTGGAAGGCGGGCAATGGAAAACAGTACGTTCCGGGCACCCGCAACGACTGCCTGACGATTGCCCGCCGCCTGAACAAGCTGACGGCGACGCTGTCGTTCGAGGGCGAAGAGGCGGTGACAATCGCGCCGGACGAGACGAACCGCACGTGGGGCATCGCGGGCACGGCGGAAATCGGCTTTCTGCAGAACATGGCCTACCTGTACTTTGGCGTCAACGTGCAGGGCGCGGCGAACAACAACGATTTCAGCAAGAACATCTTCCCCGGCATCTGCACGACCAATGTGCAGGCCACGACGAACGGCGCGACGGACTTCGTCCTCGCCGCGGGCAAATTCACGGGCGCGGTAAACACGGCCGCGACCACGAACAGCATCTCGTTCCTGGGCGTCGAGGACGGTTTGTGGTCGTCGACCGGCTGGTACATCGAGGACGTGACGCTCGTCAACCGCCGCAAGGTCGTATCGGACGCAGACGGCAAGGCGACCGTCACATGGGACGGCGCGTGGCTTTATTCGCAGGACGCGGCGGACGTGACGCCCGGCGCAAAGAATATCGAAAACGAGACCTACGCGCTCGCGGATGACGCGCAGTCCTTCGAGGGACAGTTGAAGGCGAAGGGCTACCGCGAGATTGCGGGCGGCGTCGGCCTCGACGGTCAGAACTATCGCCAGTGTGCGGATACGACGGCCGGAGCACGCGACGTCTATCTTCCGGCCGCGAAGGACAAGCAGGCGCAGGACAATCTTAACAGCGGTGCATGCGACTGGCTTTCGCGCCAAACGACGCCGTCCGATTTCGGCTTCTCCGAGGAGACGGCCTACGCGGTCGGCGACTACGTCGTGCAGGGCGGCTCGCTCTACAAGTGCACGGCGGCGCATGCGGCGGGCGCGTGGAACGCGGAACATTTCACTGTGCAGAAGTCCGCGACCGTGACGCGCCGGTCGTACTATCTCGCCGCCCTCGGCGGCTACCGCTACCACGGTGCGGGGCTGGGTGC
>DCMF01000065.1 GCA_002321305.1 Verrucomicrobia bacterium UBA1629
GCGGCTACTCGGACTACGCGCTCTTCCCGGACCGGACGCTCCCCGAAGGGTGCGTGCCGGAGCAGAGCTACCTCATCGAGATGAAGCACTCCAAGGCGGACGCGACGGACGCGGAGGTCGCGGCGAAGCACGCGGAGGCGCTGGCGCAGCTGAAGGCGTACGCGGCCGACCCGAACCTCGCCGCGCTCGCGGGCGGGACGCCGGTGCACTTCATCTGCTACGAGTTCCGGGGCCGCGACCTCGTGCGGCTCGAAGAGGTCTTCCCCTGATGCTGCGCAAAACACAAACAAGACAGCGACGAACATGGAACAGGCGGAAACAAAGGTCTCAAGCCGTCGTGGCTTCACGCTCGTCGAGATGCTGCTGGCGACGCTCCTGGTGGGCGTCCTCACGGCGCTGAGCGTGATGACGTTCCAGTCCGTCTCGCGCGGCTGGCAGGTCTCCGCCGACTACCTCGACAAGCTGCAGCGCACGGACTACGCCCTCAACCAGGTCGTGGCCGGGCTGCGCTCGATGTACTATCCGCACGACGGGAAACAGAACGCCGACTACGGGTTCGTCCTCGACGACAGGGGCACGGGCGAGAGCCCCGACCGCTCGGACGTCATCACCTGGTCGAAGACGGGTCCGGCGATCGTCGGCACGAAGAGCGCGCTCGCCGACACCGTCCACCGTGTGCAGGTGATGGTGCTGGAGGAGGGAAACGACGACTACGCCGAGCCGATCCAGAAGACGGGGCTCTACGCGCGGCTCTGCGGCGACGCCGCGCTCATCCCGAAGGACGACGGCGACGACACCGACTACACGTTCGGCAACGCCGACCTCTACCAGCCGATCCTCGTCGCGGACGGCGTGACGGGCTTCAACTGCCGCGTCCTCGCGAAGGCCGAGGACCCGAAGGGCGGCAGTGCGGGCGACGGCGAGAACGACAAGCGGAACTTCGAGGACACGTTCGCCGAGTCGAACGCCGTGCCGTACAAGGTCGAGCTGACGTTCCAGATCGAGAGGCCGGACGAGAGCTTCCGCTCGCGGACGGATCGCGCGCCGATGGTGCGCATCGTGCGCATCCCGATCCACGAGCAGTCGCTGGACGGCGCGACGCCGCCAGGGGGCGAGGAGCAGGAGAAGAAGGGGGGCAAGGTGAAATGAGACGACGCGGCGACGCCCCCTGCGCAGCGGCGTTAAGACGCTTTCGCCGCAGACGGCAAAAAGTGGCCTAGCCAGTTCGTTTTCGCCGTGCGCAGTATGCTATACTACCCGTCAGAGAGACGAGGAGAGGCAACTTGCGCGAAGAGAAACACAGGCAGATCGTCGAGACGCTGCGACAGGACATCGCGGACGGCCGCTACGGCCCCGGGCGCCCGTTCCCGAGCGAGCGGGCGCTGGCGCGCCGTTTCGGCGTGTCGCGCGCCACGGTCGGCATGGCCCTGCGCGAGCTGCGCGGCAAGGGCCTGGTCGTGCAGGAGATGGGGCGCGGCACGTTCCTGACGCGCAAGGCCAAGGCGCTGGCCGGCTCGATCGGCCTTCTCCTGCCAGACCTGAACTGCGGCGAGATCTTCCCGCCCATCAGCCGCGAGCTGTCCCGCCTGGCGCAGGCCTCCGGCTTCACGCTGCTCTACGGCGACGCCTCGTCCGAAGACCCCGCCGTCCGCGCGCGGCTGGCGCGCGAGATCGCGCAGAAGTTCGTCGAGACGCCGGTGGCGGGCGTCATCTACAAGCCGCTGGAGTTCCTGACGGACATGGAGCGCATCAACCGCGAGATCGTCTCGGCGTTTGACCGCGCGAAGATCCCGGTCGTGCTGCTGGACTGGGATTTCGTCGCCTCGCCGAACCGCAGCGCTTATGACGTGGTGGGCATCAACAATTTCGAGGCGGGGCGGCGGCTGGCGGACTACCTGCTGCGCACGGGCGCGCGCCGCATCCGCTTCGTGACGTGGCGGAACTGCGCCAACAGCGTCCGAAGCCGCGCGCGCGGCGTGCGCAGCCTGCTGCCGGACGGCGAGAAGGCGGAGATCTCCCTGGACGTGAACGCGCCCGCCGCCGTCCGGCGGGCGTTTGCGGGACGCCATGCGCCGGATGCGGTCATCTGCGGCAACGACACGCACGCGGCGCGGCTGATCGTCACCCTGCGCGCCCTGGGCAAGCGCGTGCCGGAAGACGTGCAGGTGGTCGGCTTCGACGACGTGCAGCACGCCCGGCTCGTCGAGCCGCCGCTCACGACCTGCCGCCAGCCGTGCGAGGACATCGCGCGCCTGGCGTTCCGCTGCCTGACGGACCGGATGGAAGACCCGACGCTGGCGCCGCGCGAATGCCTGCTGGACGCGCCGCTGGTCGTGCGCCGCTCGACAAGGCCCTTGGAGAAGAAAAGATGAACACGAAAAAACGATTCACGGCGACAGTCATCCGGGGGCACCGCGTGGCGTCCGGGCTGAACGGCAACCCCGACTTTCCGGGCGGGACACTGCGGATGCAGATGCCCCATTTCAAGAGGCTGGGGCTGGATCTCTCGCCCTACTATCCCGGCACGCTGAACGTCTCCATCGCGCCGTGCCGCTATCGGGTCGTCCGCGCGCCGTGGACGTTCCCGCTCGTCAAGTGGCATCCGGTCGATCCGGCGGAGACGTTCTCGTTCTTCCATGTCGGACGCATTCTGCCGGACGGCAGCCGCGTCGCGGGGCTGATCTACTATCCGCATCCCGAGACGAAGCCGAAGCACTTCCAGCCCGACGACATGCTGGAACTCCTGTTTCCGAAGATGGACGACGTCGCCTACGGCACGGCGCTGACGCTGGAAGTCGATCCGGACGAGCTCGCGATTGGAGAGGGCTGACATGACGCGCGGCAGGGTCTGGTTCCTGGCGGCGGAGGCCGTCCCGGCCTGGGCGATCTTCGCCTTCTTCGGCGTGATGATGGTCTTTCACTTTGTCTGGGCGCTTTTCTTCGTGCCGGAGACCAAGGGTCGGAGGCTGGAGGAGATCGCGGCCGGGGTTTTGCAACTGCCTCATCAATAAAGAAACAAAGAAGGAGACAACGGGAATGATGACAGGTGGATTGATTGCCGCGCTGGCGCTGGGCGTCTGCTCGGCGGTGGCGGAACCGGGCTTCACGATTCGGCTGGACGTCGATCTCGACGGCGTGAAGGGCGGCGAACGCCTCTACGAGATTCCCGGCTGCCTGACGCTCGACCTGCGTGAGGCGGGGCGGGATCCGGCGCTTCGGGCGTATGACGCGCGCGAGGGGAATTACCTGCCGTTTCGGATGGCGGACGGGACGTGTCCCGTCCTGGAGGCGCACATGCCGGGCGTGAAGGCGTCGCGCGTCGGATTGCCGCTCGGCTTCCTCGGTGGCACGGGCGGCGTGCGGCGGGTCGTCCTCAACTATGCGAAGACGCACGTCTCGATTGCCGTGGACGGCCACATGGACGACGACATGCTCCTGCGGCCGTGCCCGCCGGCCGATCCGGCGCAGGCGCAGGTCCTCTCCGCGCGCGTGAAGAGGGCGGACTTCGTGACGCCGGCCGATCCGGACGCCCTGCCGCTCGTGAAGGGCGCGCGCCCGATCGCGGGGAGCGTGCAGTACTGGACGCCCGCCGACCACAACGCCTGGGTCGGCGATGTCGCGCTGGGCTGCTACCGGGGACGCCTCCACGTCTTCTACCTCTACGACCGGCGTCACCATGCCTCGAAGGCGGGGACGGGCGGACACTTCTTCGCGCACATCTCCTCCGCCGATCTCGTCCACTGGGTGGAGCATCCGCACGCCGTGCCGATCGAGAGTTGGTGGGAGACGCTGGGGACGGGGACGCCGTTCGCATACGACGGCAAGCTGCATCTCGCCTATGGCCTTCACACGAGCCGCTGCACGAAAGACCCGAACTATCCGATTGGCGCGACCTACGCCGTCTCGGAAGACGGCATCCACTTCACGAAGTCAGGCCGGATCGTCCACGCGACGGAGAACCCCACGATCTACAACCGCGCGGACGGCACGCTGGGCCTTGTGGCGGGCTACCACGGCATGCGCGGCTTCTGGACGAGCCGGGATCTGGACAACTGGCAAGTGTACGACGACAAGGTGCCGACGAACGGCGACTGCCCGTGTCCGTTCGCGTGGAACGGCCACCACTATCTTTTTCAAGGGTTCAACCAGTTCGCGTACAGTCCGTCCGGCAAGCCGGGCACCTACGTGGACTGGACGAAGGACGGGCGTGCGCCCTACGAGGGGTTGTCCGTCCCGATGGTCGCGCCGTTTGCGGGCAGCCGCCGCATCCTGGCCGGATGGCTCAGCCACCTGCAAGGCTGGGGCGGCTGGCTCGTCTTCCGCGAGCTGATCCAGTACCCGGACGGCACGCTCGGCCAGAAATGGGTGCCGGAGATCGTGCCGCCCGTCGCGCCGCAGACGTTCACGGCGCAGCCGGGCGAACCGTTCCGCCTCGTCTTTCGCCCGGCGTCCGGCACAGGGCCTGCGCTTGTCTTCGCGATTGACCCCGCCGCGCGTGAGGCCGCGTTCCACGACGACGTGCCGGAGGTGAAGTGGCGCGCGGCGCATCATGCGGAAAACTTCAGGATCCGCCACCTGCCGACGTTCGCGGCGCCGTATGCGGTGCGGGTCGTGTCGTACTACGACCGCAAGAGCGAGGACACGATCTTCGACGTGGAGATCGGCGGCGAGCGGACGATGATCTGCCGCCGGAAGGGGCGTTTCCATGAGTCCCGTCAATTCGTCCCGTAGATTTGCTATAATAGGCGTCATGGAAAAGATGAAGCAGATCATGTACGGCGTGACGGACTTCGCGCTCATCCGCGCGGAGAACGGCTATTTCGTGGACCGCACCGCGCTCATCCGCGAGCTGGAGAAGACGCGCTACGCGATGTTCCTGCGTCCGCGCCGCTTCGGCAAGTCGCTGTTCTGCTCGATTCTCCAGTGCTACTACGACGTCGACTACGCCGGCCGCTTCGAGGAGCTCTTCGGCGGGCTCGACATCGGGCGCGAGCCGACGGCGGAGCGGGGCAAGTACCTCTGGCTCTATTTCAACTTCTCGTCGGTCGAGAAGCGCGCCGACCGCGTGGAGGCGAGCTTCGACGCATACAGCTGCGGCGTCATCGACGAGTTCGCCGCGCGCCATGCCGCGCAGCTGCCCGCCGGCGCGGCGGAGGCGATCCGCGACAGTCGGACGTGCCACGAGAAGCTCAACGCCCTCACGACCAAGCTGATGGGCTCGGGCGCGAAGCTCTACGTCTGCATCGACGAGTACGACAACTTCACGAACACGATCCTCGCCGAGTCGCGCGACCGGTACGAGGCGCTCTGCCACGGCGACGGCTTCTTCAAGCAGTTCTTCAACGAGCTGAAGGCGGCGGCGACCAACACCGACGCGCCGATCACGCGCATGTTCGTCACGGGCGTGACGCCCGTGACGATGGACGACGTGACGAGCGGCTTCAACATCGCGACGAACGTCTCG
>DCMF01000064.1 GCA_002321305.1 Verrucomicrobia bacterium UBA1629
GCGAAAACGGAGTTTTCGGCCCCGGCGGCGCGGTCGCACCCTCAGCCGCGCAGCGCGCGGTCTCGCGGCGGCGCCGTTTCGTGTTCGCGCGACAGCGCTCGTGTTCGAGGACGACTGTCGCCCAGAAAGCAAATCGTCTTTTCATGCTGAAGCCCTGGGGCGTTTGTCGCCTGTCAGGCGCGGGAACCGCACTTCGGACAGCCGCCGTCGCCGCGTCGGCGTGCCGTTGCGGATGCCCTCCTTCTCGTAGACGGCGAGAACGACCAGCTGACGCGGATCGTCCTCGCGCAGGACGGGCGCGTGGCTGTAATTACAACACTTTTCCTTCTTTCACCACGAACCGCCATTTGCGGCGTTGGTCGCGCGCACGATTAGAGGCCATTCGTTTCGTGTTCCGCGCGGCTGCGCGCGACCTCTGCCTCCGTGAGGTCCTTTTCTGCGTCTGTCTTCTCGCTTCTTTTCATTCTGAAAGACTCAGAACTTCAGCCGACAGCCGACATACCACAGGATGCCGTCCATCGGATAGCCGGGATAGTACTCGTAGTTGCGGTCAGCCAGGTTCTCCAGAGCGACGAAGACCTCGCCCGCGAGCGGCGTCAGGGATTCGAGCGGCACGGCGAGGCGCGTGTTGATCAGCACGCCCTCCTTGAGCTCGGTGAGATGGACGGCCTCGGCCGAGGATCGAACCGAATAGGCATACATCCTGTCGATGAATTGCCCGTCGAGCGTCCACTTGAGATACGGACAGATCGTCCACGTGCCGCCCGCCGTCGCCGTCCAGCGCGGCAGGCGCGAGACGGGCGAAGTCTCGGGATTCATGTAGGTCAACCCGGCGAAGAACGCGAGGCCGTCCGTCGGCCTCCAGTGCGCCGAGAGCTCGACGCCCGTCGCGCGCATGCCGCCGGCGTTGACGTAGCCGCGCGCGGTGCGGTCGATGCGGTCCTGGACGTCCGTGTGGAAGACGGTCGCGAGGACGTCGAACGCCTCGTCGAGGGCGACCTTCGCACCGCCCGCGAGGTAGTCCATCACCTCCGCGTCCAGCGTGTCGCGCGCATAGTCCGTCGCCACGGCCCGCGTGTAGACGCCCGGATAGTGGACGCCACGCGAGCCCGTCACGAACAGCTGGGCCTTCTCGCGCCAGTCGAGCGTGAGCGCGGCCTCCGGCGCCCACGCACCGTCGTACTGGCTGTGGAAATAGTAGCGCGTGCCGACGGACGGCGTGAGCGTCCAGTCGTCCGAAAGGCGAAAATCGTAGCGCGCGCCCACGTAGGGCGCAACGGTCGTGAGGGTGCCGTCCGTCGCGAACGGGATGCGCCCGTTTCGCAGGTTGCGCGTCTCGGCCTCGCCGTCCTCGTGCGTGAGGTCGAGGCCGCCGCGCAGCCAAAGGCCCTCCCACACGTTCCCATCGTAGAAGTTGCGGAAGCTGAAGTTGAGCCATTCGGTGTGCGCATTGCCGTCCATCGCCCCTGCCGGCGTGCTGCAGAGGCCGTCCTGGTACCAGTCGATGACGCCGCGCTCGAAGGCGACGAGCGAGAAGCCCGTCAGGCGTTCGCGTTCCGTGTCGAAGCGCAGCGTGTAGAGGTCGGTCGCGAGGTCGAAGCGGTCGGTGCGCGGCGTCGGCCGGCCGACTTCGCCCGGATCCTCGACCCGGCTGTCCGTGCGCTGGTAGACGAAGCCGACGTGCTCGTGTTCGGAAAGATCGACATGCCGGACTCGCGCGGCGCGCCGTCCGTGTAGACGCGCACCTCGCCGCCGGGGCGCGCCGTGCCGAGGCCCCGGATGTAGACGCTGCCGCCCTGCGCCCCGCCGTAGCTGCCGATCGGCGAATAGCGCGAGATCGTCACGCCCGGCACCTGCCGCAACGCAGTCTGGATGTCCTGCGCATTGAGAAGCGCCAGCTGCTCGCGCGCGACGAGGACGCTTTCGGCGCCGTCTTTCGACACGTTTTCAGTCTGCGTGACGGGACTCGCGGTCACGACGACGGACGGCAAGGTTGCGACCTCGTTCGTCGCCGCCGCCAGCGCCGCAGAAGCGGCGAATCCGAGAAGAACCGCCGCCAGAAACGATCCGCACCCGGTCATCGAGCGACACCCTGTGCGGCGAACGCCTTGAGGGATTCGACCATCTTTCGCGGATCGCTTTCCCCTGCGACGGACGCCTCCAGCGGACACGACGCGCTGAAGTCGCGGTTCAGGATCTTCGGCACGAGGCGGTCGGCCGACACGCGCACGCCCTGCGCCGTCAGCAGGTCTTTCGCCTCCTCGCTCATGAGGAGACCATGGACGCGGCGCGCGCCGCCGACGATGCAAATGGCCGCCGCCGCGCGCCCGATCACCTTGTCCACGACGATCGCCCTGCGCAGTTTCCCGTCGTCCAGCAGGTTCAGGAGCGGCCGGACGCCGAGTCCGCTTTCGCGCGCGCCGATCACGCCGTCCGTCGCCGTGACGGCCGCCGCTTCGCCGCGCAGGACGAGTCCCTTCATTTCCGCCACCAGCTCCTCGGCGTCGAACGGACGCACCACGCGCTGACGCTCGAAGCCCTTGACGAAGATCGCCGGAAGCGGACGCGCCGGACACACGTGCTCGCACGCGCCGCAGCCGATGCACTTCTCCTTGTCGACGACGGGAAAGCCCGCGACGAGCGTGATTGCCTTGACCGGGCACTTGCGCGAGCACGCCGTGCACGGCACGCCCTCCGTCGCGCGCAGGCAACGGTCTTTCTTCCAGATCGCGTGGCCCATGTGGATGTCGCGCCGCGCAACGTGATCCAGCAGCTTCAGCGCGCCCGCCGGACACGCCGCCGCGCATTTCTGCGGACACGCCAACCGGCAGTGGCTGCGGCGGAAGTCCATCTTCGGCTGTCCGAACGTCTTGAGGGACGTGGACGGCACGAGGCACTTCTCCGGGCACGCCGCAATGCAGACGCCACAGCCGACGCAGACGCGGTTGAAGAGCGTCCGATCCACCGCGCCCGGCGGCAGGACTTCCGCCGGACGCGCCGGCACGCCGGGGAGCGAGATTGGCGCATAGCCGCCGTCCGTCGTCTTCTCGGCTTCGCCCAGGAGGTCGGCGGCCGCCAGCGCGCCCATGCTCGTCACGACCGCGCGCCGCGTCACGCCGTCGGCGGACGCCTCGGCGGCGGCCGCTGGTTTCGGCGGCTGCGCGGACGGCTTCGGCACGGCGAAGCACTTGCGGCAGTTGCCGCAGCCGTCCTTCAGGTTGATCCTGTGCGGATGCCGCGCCTTCTGCGCGAGCAGGTTGAAGAGCGTCCCCATCGGGCAGATCCAGTTGCACCAGAGACGTCCCGAACCGACCGCCGCGAGAATGAAGACGACCACCGCGAGGACGAGTCCCGGCACGAAGCCGATCAGGGCCTTGCCGAGGAGCGCATACGGCGTCACCGCCCAGCCGAGCGAGCCGAGGCCGAGTGCGACCAGGACCGCCGCGAGCGCGAGGACGCTCCACCGCACGGCGCGCTGGGGCTTCGTTTCGGGAAGCCGTGTGCAGACGCGGCGGACGTGCGATTTCGGATGCGTCACGGCGTTCACGACGCTCTGCAGCACGCCGAACGGACACAGCCACGCGCAGAAGAAGCGCCCGACGAGCGGCGTCAGCAGCAGGACGACGAGGAAGACGAGCGTCGGCGTCGGCTGGATGCGCAGCGCCTTCGCCGTGGGGAGCCCGTAGAACGCGCCGCACGCGGCGGCGAGCGACACCAGCGCCACCAGGCGCAGCGCAAGCGTCGTCAACCTTGATTTGACCTTTGTCTTCATGTGTTCACCTCCCAGGTTTTAAATTCTTATGCCTCATGTACGCGCTTCCCGGAGATGTGTTCGGGCACGAGCGCGAACACCTGAACCGCCGCGCCGGCACGGCGAATCTCCTCTTCGATGTCCGCCGCGTTCGGATTGAACCGCTGCGCAAGGGCGCGGCAGATGCGGATCGCCGCTTCCGGGTCGTCCACGAATTCCACGTGGCCGAAGACGACGACGCTGCGGAACGTGTAGGCCCAGCCGTCCTCGTCCTTCACGCCTTCGTCAATCACGGTAAACGAGGCCCTCGGATCCTTCCGCAGCGATTCGACCTTGTGCCCAATTCGCGAACCGTGGAAATAGATTCTTCCGTCGGATTCGCCGTAATGGGGATTCAGGTAGAGGCCATACGGGCGTCCGCAGTCGCCGATCATGGACAGCACACCGCGCTTGGCGGCTTTCAGCACCGCCCGGCACTCTTCCGGCGAAAGCGCCTGCTTCGCCCGTCTCATTTCACGATAACTCATCTTTCGCCTCCATGACCCTCACTTATAATCATAAGTGAGAAACGGGTTTCCCAATCGTCAGTTCGAGAAAGACGGCTTCAGGCTGGCGGACGGGCGGCACGACGGTGCCGCGCAGGTCAACGATCCGAGCCTTGCCAAGCTGACCCCAGAGACGGTCTGCCGTCTGCGGAGGCATCTCCGTCCGATGCGAGAGCTCCTTTACCGACAGCCCCGGCTCGGCCGATAGGCAGCGGACGATGGCGTTTCGCCGGTGGTGCGAGAGCGCATGGACGTAATCGAGCAGACGGCGAACACGCTGCGCATCAGGACGTTGCAGGAAGAAGTCGCGCAACGCCAAAAGCGTCCGCGCGCCGGCTTCCGTCGTTGGGAACGCCCGATAGAATACGCGCCGTTCAGCACGCTTCGACGTGACGAGTCCAGCTGTCGCCAACGTCTTCAGATGAACGCTCATGGACGGCTCGCTCACCTTGAAGCGCTCCGCAAGTTCGCATACGGACGGGAACTCCGTCGTCTCGGCGGACAGCAGAAACCCGACAAGCGAGAGCCGCCGCTCGCAGTCCAGCGCCGCGCACACCTTCCAGTAGTCGTTTTCTTTCATGCGCACATTATACCACAATTCTCGCTTATAATTATAAGTGAGACCCCTTTTCGCGCGAATGCGGAGACGCGCGCAGCATCACGAGGCGGCCTCGGACGCGGACTCCCCAATCTCCACCTTCAACGCGGCCTCAACCGTCCGGTCCATGTCAAGATAACGGTAGCCGCCGAGGCGTCCGCCGACGACAAGACCGCGCACCTTCGCCGCCTCTGCCTGATATTTTGCGAGAAGCGAAGCGGACTCCTCGTTGTTCACGGGGTAATACGGCTCGTCGCCAGGTTGCCAGGCCGCCGGATACTCCCGCATGACAATTGTCTCCGCGCCAGACTTGAGACTCTCCGCCTGCGAAAGCAGACCGCTCGGTTCCGGATGGTAGTGCTTGAACTCGTGCTGCCGCGTGAACGGCACGTCCGTGTCCACGTAATTGACGACGCTCGTCCCTTGCGCGTCGGCGACTGGAAGCCGCTCGGTCTCGAAGCGGAGCGTCCGCCACGGCAAGGGGCCGAACCTGAAACAGAAGAGCGCGTCAAGAGGGCCCGAATAGTAGACGGGGCTGCCGAGCGAGGTCTGGCCCGGCGAGAGCGCAAACTTCTCGTTGCAACGAACTTCGATGTTCGGGTGGTCGAGCATCCGTCCGAAGAAGTGGCTGTAGCCGTCCGTCGGGATGCCCTGCCAGAAGTCGTTGAAGTAGTTGATGTCGTAGCTCCGTCGGACGGGCACGCGCCGGATGACCGACGAATCGACCTTTTCGGGGGACTGTCCCCATTGCTTGGACGTGTAATTGCGAAAGAACGCATCGAAAATCGCCCGCGAATGGGCTTCGTTCGCCATGAACGCCGACACTTCGGAAGGCTTCAGCTCGACGCCGAAGAACTTGTTGATGAGCGTCAGCCCCAGCGGAAGGAAATAGGTCTTGCCGTCGTGGCGGGCGAGGACCTTGTGCTGGTAGCCGTTGAAGGACGCAAAGCGGTTTACGAACGCCCAAACGTCCGGGAGGCGCGTGTGGAAAATGTGCGAGCCATACGTGTGGATCTCGATGTTCGTCGCAGGGTCAATTTCGCAGCGGCAGTTGCCGCCGACGGCGGAGCGTCTTTCGAGGACGAGGACTTTGCGCCCCGCCTCAGCGAGCCGCCGCGCGACGGTGCAACCCCAAATCCCCGCCCCGGCGACGATGGCATCCTCATTCATGACAGATCCCTCCGTCAATCCTGTTTCTTCCTGTCAGAGCAATCTTGGCGACCAGCAAGGCGAGCAAGACATGCTCCAACGGCACCAAAAGGAACTTGTCGATGCCGGCAACAGGGTAGCCCAGCTTCCGAATCAAAACGCTGTTCAGCACCCAGAGCCCAAAAAACAAGTAAAGGATGTCCACCACAATCAGGGCAAGGATCGTCCTGTCGAGCCACGACAGCCGCGTACCGCCCCAAAGCATCCGAACGGCAAGCGGCATTGTGAAGACGAGCGAGACGTAGTCATAGCCGCGATGATAGAACATGACGTTCGAAAGAACGGCCAAAGCCGCCAAAGCGAGGACGATGTCCTTTCGAGCGATTCGGCAGACGTAAAGGCCGAGAAGCCCGAAGACGGCGTAAAGCGGCAAGGCGACCTCTTTTGCAAAGGGAAGGCCAATCCAGTTAAGGAAGGACGGTATGTCCGAGGTGCCCTGCCCCGTCAGCATCGCACCGACTTGCAGCGACTGAACGACAAGCGTAATTGGCGATTCGTGAAGACAGATCGCCGCACCGCATGTCGCCGCGACGTGCAAAGCGGCGGCAACGGCAATTGCCTTCCACGCGCGAAGGCCGACAAAGACGAGCAGCAACGGCGCGACGGTCGTGTACTTGAAGAAGCAAAGCGCCATCAGAACGCCCGAAAGAACGTGCCGTCCGCGCAAGAGGAAGTAAAGTGACGGCATGAAGAACGCCAGCGAAAACATGAGATGCTGCGCATTGCCCACGAGGATGCGCCATGGCGCGCCCGAAAGGCAAAGCAGGACGAGAAAGACGAAGCCCATGTGAAGGGGCGGCGCGAGACGGAATTCGTCCGTGAAGAAGGTCTTGTGGAAATACCAGAAGAAAACGGCCGTAAAGGCCAAGTTGCAGACCGTCCAGACGACACAGGCGACGGAATAGTCAAGAAGTGTCCACGGCGACAGCATTAACAGGCACGAAGGAATCTGGTTGGCGTCTATCCGCACCCATGACCGCCACGGAAGATGGTTCAGGGAATACAGATACGGATTCTCGCCGTCCATCAGGATCTTGGCCGGCATCCACTGGAAATCAACATGAAAGACGCATCCGGCATAGACGGCGCGGGCGACAGAAGCGATCGCCAGACAGGACATCAGGGCAATGACGCCCTTCGAGAAGGGACTGAGCCGCGAAAAGAACGGCGAGAAGGAGAAGAGAATCGTCTGCGCGAAACTCTTGGCCGCCGCTTTCAGCAGATTCCACTTCCTGATGCTGACCTCGCCCGTCGTGCGGTCGTGCTGGGGGAGGCGAGTCTCGAAAAAGCGAAGGCATAGTCGGGCGACAACGCCCGACAGGATGACATTCGGCGCGAACGTCAAAAGAGGAATCCGTTCAAAGACCGGCTTGAAGGCCGAAACGCGCATCAGACGATAGGGCGTGTTCACGTCCCAAATGGTCTTCCTGCCGTAGAAAAGGCGGACACAGCAGCGAGAAATGAAGCTGATGACCTTGCGCGGCAGCGACTGGACGCGACCGTCACGAATGCCGACAAGAAAGTCATATCCTCCCTCCAGATTCCGCCTGTTCCACAATTCGGCGAACCCGTCGGGGCCCATCTCGTCGTCAGAATCGACTTGGAAAACCCAGTCAAAGCCGTCGTGGGCAGCTTCGCGATAGCCCGTCAGAATCGTCTGGCCGTGTCCGCCATTCGGCTTGTCTCGCACTTCGACGCGCGCATTGGGGTTCTGGCGCATGAACTCCCGCATCACGAAAAGGCTCGCATCCTTCGAGCCGTCGTTGTAGGGGCGAATCACGAAGTCGATCCCAAGCGCAAGAAGCGCATCAGACCATTTCTTGAGAACGCCGCCTATCGCCGCCTCCTCGTTATAGACGGGCATCACCACACACAGCCGTTCGCACATCGCTCGTTGACCTTTCGTATCCTCCACCGCGTCCCGTTGAATAACAGCGAGGCGACGCGCATGACGCGGCGGCAAAAATAGCGCGTGCCTCGTTCTGGATATCTCTACCGAGGGCACCGCTAAGAACCCGTACTGAAACACCAAGAACGGGCACGCAGAGCGGGCATACCGAAAGAGGGCACAATGCCCCCCTGTATGCGGGCCTGCGCAGCCACATTCTTCGCTTCAGTACGTCAAATTAGCGGTTTTCGGCAGAAGCAAAAAATGCGCTTGCGCACATTTGATGGTGGCGGTAAACTCCCTGTAGGCGCGTACCGCCGATATCAAAGATCAATTATCCGCATCAGTCTGCCCCGCATCGAGGCGCCTTTCCGCGAACGAATCAGATTATACCATATTTTGGACGCAGAAGTGCACCGCCCCTGCTTCAGCGCAGCAGCACGCTGCACAGCGCATTCTCGCTTATAATTATAAGTGAGAACCAGGCCTCCCATACGAAGACCCGAGCGATTGCGATCTCGCCGAGGATTTCGCGCGTACCCCTTCGTGCGGCGGCGAAGCCGCTCACCCTCTCGCCACGACCTGGTCTTTCAGACCGTCGATCCACTCGTCAATCGCCGCGATCTCGCGCGGAATGTCGATCGACTGCGGACAGTGCGGCGAGCAGCGTCCGCACCCCGTGCAGTGGTCGGCGCGACGCAGCTCCTCCGGCACGGCCTTCGCATAGGCCCGCAGCACCTCCTTCGCGGACGGCATCGTCTTCGCCGAGAGGATGGCGTTGCGGAACTGCAGGAGCGCGACGATGTCGAGCCCGTAGGGACACGGCATGCAGTAGTTGCAGCTGTTGCACGGAATCGTCTCCAGCCTGAGATACGCCTGCGCCGCGCGCTCCAGCGCGGCCAGCTCGGCGTCGCTGCACGGCTTGAGCGGCGAGAACGTCGCGAGATTCTCCTCGATATGCTCCGTCCGCGTCATGCCGGAAAGGACGGTCATCACCTTCGGGAACGTGCCGCAGAAGCGCAAGGCCCACTTCGCGAGCGTCGCCTCCGGGTCGAGCGGGGTCAGCTCCTGCGCGAGCGCATAGTTGTAGCGCGCGAGGCGTCCGCCGAGCAGCGGCTCCATGATGACGACGGGAATGTCCATCTTCGCAAGCGTCTCGTAGAGGTACTTCGCGTCGAGGTTCCGCGCGTTCACCTCCTTCGCGTGCCGCCAGTCGACGTAGTTCATCTGGATCTGCACGAAGTCCCAGCGGTACTTGTCGTGGCGTTCGAGACACCAGTCAAGGGCCTCCTTCGCCCCGTGGTAGGAGAAGCCGAGGTTCTTGATGCGCCCCTGCGCACGCAGTTCCGCGCACCAGTCCGCCGCGCCGTTCTCGACATAGCGCTTCGAGAACGTCTCGAAGCCGCTGCCGTTGCCGACGGAGTGGAGAAGATAGTTGTCGATGTAGTCCGTCCGGAGGTACTTGAGGGAGTTCTCGAACATCTTCTTGCATTCCGCAAGCGGATACTGCTGGGGCGCGAAGTTCGAGAGCTTCGTCGCAATGATGTAGTCCTTGCGGGCGTAGCCGCTCGCCTTCAGCGCCGTGCCGAGCGCGGCCTCCGACTCGCCCCGGCAATAGGCAGGCGACGTGTCAAAATAGGTCACACCGCCGTCAAGAAGCATTTTGATCTGACGGTTCAGGAGGTCTTGGTCGATTGCCGAGGCGGTGTAGCCATCCTGGACGAAGTTGTTCGCGTGGCCGCCGTCCGTCGTCGGCAGCCGCATCGCCCCGTAGCCAAGCAGCGACACGAGCTTCCCGTCCATCGCATAGTGTGATGTCATTCGCATTCTCCTTTCTGTTTGTTGTCGAGAGAGCATTGTGAAAAGAACTTCCAGAGCGGGGCGGCCATGAGGGACTGCACGAATGCGCCGCGTTCGAGCAAGGCGTAGACCTCGTCCGGCGTGTGCAGGCTCCACGCAAGGTCTTCGCCCGCATCGAGGTGGGGGATGTCCGTCGCCCGGACGCCGCGCGCGACGTAGCAGTGCGTGATGTTGTTGTAGGCCGCCGGATTGCCGCTGATCTGCATCAGCTCCTCCCAGACGCCGCCGGAGAAGCCCGTCTCCTCCAGGAGTTCGCGCTGGGCGCCCGCGAGGGGCGAGGCGTCCGCCTTCTCGACCACGCCAGCGGGAATCTCCCAGCAGACACAGCCGATGCCGTGCCGGTACTGGCGCACGAGGACGATGCGCCCGTCGTCCGTCACGGGAATGACGTTCACCCAGTCCGGGTACTCGAAGACGAAGTATTCGGGGATGACGTGTCCGTTGGGCAGCTCGACGGTGTCCTGCCGCACCGTCAACCACGGCTTCGTGAGGAGTCGCTTCGAGGCCTGGACTTTCCACTTGGGTGCTGTTTCATTCATTTTCCGTTCTCCGCAGCTGATGCGACGCGCCTTGTTCTCTCGATTCGGACAACCCCGCCACGGCAAGATCGCCCATCTCGTGACACCGCTGGTAGAGTTCCTTCTTCGTCGGCATGCGATTCAAGACGGGGTAGAGGGAAAGGAAGAGCATGCGCCCTTCCGCGCAGAACCGCTCGTACCGCCGTCCCGGATGCCAGCGTTCGTGAAATCCTTCGGGCGAAAGAACGACCCACTTTCCGCCAGCCGCCGCGAGGGCGTTTCCACAAGCCTTTTCAAGCGGGCTCATGAAGGTTCCGACACCGGCTCCGCCCGGTCCGATTCGCGTACATTCGTCTATCAGGGCCTTCCATTCGGGAGAATCGGGCTTCGTCGTCCGATGGCCCTTGATCGCCTTCAGAACGGGCAGGTCGAGAATCGCGCGGTTTCCATAGGCAAACCAGTCGCGCCCAAGGAAACGAGTTTTCGTCACCTGCCCAAAATAGCGGCGGTTCTGCTGCCGCAGCCAGGCGCGCTGGGGATTCTCGCGAATATAGCGCGTGAACGCGGCGAGTTGCCCATCCTTCTTCACAATCCAGTCGTGCCAATCACGCGCGAAAACGGGCAAAGGCTTGTTGCCCGACGGGGCGGGCAGAACGTTGCCCGACGGGGCGGGCAACACAACACTCTGATGAGGAGGAGGGGGAATCCGTGTTCTGTCAATGGCCGCCCTGTCGGCCATTTCCCCCACCGTCTCCCAATAGACCGCCGAGAGGGTCTTCATCAGCTGATAGACGTATTTGCCCAGCGCAAGTTGGTCGCCCGTATCCCTGATGCGGATGAGCAGATGAAGATGATCGGGCATGACAATGAACGTCTCGATCGGCCACAGCCCCCGCCAATGCGTGTGGAACGCGCGAATGACGTTCGCGAACGCCTCCGTGAGCTCATTTGCGACAAGATAGCGCGCACGGCCCTGCGCATCCTTCGGCGGCGGATTGTCACGGCAGATTTCGCAAAACGGCCGAAACCCCCTCAGTCGCTTGAGCGTGACCATGTAGAAGAACGGGCGGCGGTAGTCAAACCCCTTCAGCCGCTTCATCGTCTGTTTCTGCATCGTCTCGCCCATTCTCACGCGCTACCTTTCAAATGAGATCGTAGACGCATTTCGCCGAGTTCGGCGCACTTCCGGCAGGCGATGCAGCCACGCACGGGCTTCACGCCGATCTGCACGATCTCCGTCTCCACGCCGTCCGCCCGCAGGGCCGTCGCGACCCCCTCCAACGCCCGCATCGTGTTGCCATGCGGACGGGGACTGCCATTGACGAGCAGAGCCTTCATTTCAAGACCTCCGCGACAATCTTCTTGCCGAGGTCGAAGGCCTCCTGCATGAACTTCGTGG
>DCMF01000045.1 GCA_002321305.1 Verrucomicrobia bacterium UBA1629
CAACTGCTTAATTTAGGTTGAAAGTTTAAATGACAGATGTTGAAACTCCGATGATTGATGCTCTCGCTAACGCTCCGCAGGCTTCGGTTGGCTTCGCAAAAGCCAGCCCCCGAGCAATCGCCATTCAGGCCGTTTGTGGGGAATGGGTATGCCTTCGGCGGTCGATTCTGCGAAGCGGTAGCGAGAGCCACACGGCTCGGAGTTGAATTTTCTAGAGGACCAACAAGATGAAGAATAAAATTGTTTGTGGCGAAGTGCCACTGGATTGTTCAAAGGTTGTGGAGTATGTGGAGAACAATCCGAATTGTTCAAAAGACGAACTCATGAAGCATCAAGTATTCAAGGACTTGCTGAAAGAGTATGCGGATAAGATCAAATACAAACATGAGTTGGATTGGAATTCTTATGAGTGGTTTGTTGATGTTGTGCTTGATTTGCTGATTCAGATTGATGCGATACGGCTGAATTTCGGGGTGTGGAATGTCAAGTTTGAAAGGCTGTAAAATGAAAACTCCGTTGAAGAAAGATCCTGTAGGAATGTATTCTGACATTCCAATAGATCAGTATTCAGACCTGAAGAGATATAGTCTTGAAGAGTTAAAGAAACTTCATGAGAAAATGGTGAACCGTGATGTGGCAGCAGATAAAAACCCCACCGTTGATGAAGAATATGAAACGCATGGAGCTGATTGGGAGGCATTGAAAATTAGAATTGAAGAAGAGATTAGGATTAGGCAGAACGAAGCAATGGGTCGTTCAAAAAAGTGATGTCATGCTTTGACTTTAAGGAGTTGACTATGACGGTGATTCTTAGAATCTGGTCGGATAATCATGACAAGGATGAGATGTTTGGAACAAAACCAAACAAGCCTAATTTGGTGAAGAGTGAAGAGATCTCGATTGAGAAAGGTGTTGATTTGTTGAACGTGCTTATACAATGGTTTAGAAAAACACTTGCTATTGATCCTAAAGAAGAAATTCGGATTATGGCACGGAATTCGTATAGGCCGTCACAAGGAATTGAAGAGGTGCGCCTTTGGGTCGCAGAAAATGAATATGTGTGTCAAGCTGTTGTAGGATTATAAAAAGGACATGATAAGTATGAAGAAGATTTTTTGGTTGTGGTTGTTTCTGTGTCTTCCGTCTTTTTCTGCGACAATTGAAAACGTTGTGGCACGGCAGAGGTACCCGTGGAATGGATTGGTGGATATCTCGTTTGAGGTGGTCGGTGACCCGACGGCGGATTTACCCGAAGGGAAGGTTGCCGAACTGTCGGTGGAAATGACAGATCGAACAACGGGAAAGAAGTACGTTGCGACGAACCTAACGGGCGACACCAATCCGACCGAAGGGAGTCATCGTGTCATTTGGGACATGACAGCGCAAGGCGTTGAAGTTTATTCGCCTGAAGCTGTGTTTGCGGTAGCGTATCATTCAGATTATCCGCGCTATCGCGTGATTGACATTTCGGGCGGTTCAACGGCAGATCAATACCCTGTGTCGTTTCTCAATACCATGCCAACGGGAGGCTGGGGCGATGCCTATAAGACGGATAAGATCGTTCTGCGGCGTATCGACGGAACGAATGGCGTTTATTACGCGGGAGTTTTTCTGATTACGGGGGCGCAGTGGGACAAGGTGATGGGCAGTACCAGCACCAGCACAAAGCCGAAGGATATGGTATCCTACAACTCGATTCGCGGTGATGCGGAAACGTACGATTGGCCAACTTCGACAAAGGTCGATGTGTCAAGTTTCATCGGCAAATTGCGCCAAAAGACGGGCCTCACGACGCTTGACTTGCCGAGCGAAGCCGAATGGGAATTTGCGGCACGCGCGGGCGTGACGACGAAATGGCTCTGTGGCGACAGCGAGTCGGGGTTGGGGAAGTATGCTTGGTACAGGTCCAATAGCGGCAATTCAGCGCAGCCTGTTGGAAAGCTTCTGCCCAATGCATGGGGACTTTACGACGTGCATGGCAACGTGTGGGAGTGGTGTTTGGAGCGTTATTCGAGCGGCAATTCCAGCCGGGTGCTGCGCGGCGGCTCGTGCGACCGCGATGCGTCGTACTGCGCCTTTGCCTATCGGTACTACAACAGCCCGTCTCCCCAGAGCAGCGGCGGCGGGTTCCGGCTGTTCTGCCGCCCTAAATCGAACTGAGGCGAAAGCGCGGGCGAGAAACGGGCGGTTCGCGAAGGGCTAAAGGGCATCGCAAAATGGGCGTAAATCGGCAGATTGAGCGGTTGAGGGGCGAGGCCCGGCGCGCGCGCGTCAGGGCGAGGGCGAACGCGCGGTTCGGAGCCGAACGGACGGGGGGCGCGGCCCCCCGAACCCCCGGCAGGGAAGAGGACTGTTCGGGCGCCCCCCGAACCCCCGGCAGGGAAGAGGACTGTTCGGACGCCCCCCGAACCCCCGACGGCGGTTGGTTAGAGCCGCGTTTGCGCCTTTTCGCAGAGCGCGGCGGCGAGGTCGTTCATCGCGAGGCAGTTGGCGCGAAAGAGGTGGGCGGCGGCCGGGTCGCGTCGCATGGCAAGGGCCGAGATATGGGGCGTCGTGTTGGTGAAGCCCGAAAGAATGAGCAATCGGTCGGCGGCGAGTTCGCGCGAGTCTTCGGCCGAGGGGTCGTAACGCGGCGGCAGAGCGCAGGGCAGCATCTTGACGAAACGGGCGTTGGACGTCGCCTTGAGCGATGCATTAAAGAGGCGGTTGCTGAATATGGTGCTAACTCCGATGATTGTGGCTCTCGCTACCGCTTCGCAGGCTCATGCTGGCTTCGCAGAAGCCAGCCCAAGAACAATCTCTGTTCAGGCCGTTTGTTGCGAATGGATTTGCTTTCGGCAATCCATTCTGCGGAGCGGTAGCGAGAGCCAGACGGATCGGAGTTAAATTACTGACTGAGGCTGGCGCATATGGTTGAAGCAAAAAACTTTGAAAGGAACAAAAAGATGATGAAGAAACTGATGATGGTGGTGACGGGGGCGGCTGTGGCGTGCCCGTGTTGGGCGGCGGTGATTTGCACGGCGGATTCGCCGGCGACGTTCGTCGATTCGCGGCGTGGCGTCCGCTACGAGACGGGCACGAACGCGGTGCATACGCTCGTCTACGACGCGATGTGGGTCGGCGGCGACGCGACGGCCGAAATCGCGATCGCCGTTGACGGCGAAGAGTTCGCGCGCGGCACGGGCGTTGGCGCTTGCGTCTGGACGAACACGACCTATGGCACGCACACGCTCACCTACACGACCTACCTTGGCGGCGTCGCGCAGGAGGAGGTCTATTCGGCCTCGTTCAGCGCGCTTGACGTCACGGGCTTGGGCGTCCCCGGCCTGCAGCGCGTGACGTTCACGGGCAGCGCCTCCGACACCAGCAACGCGCGGATGGGCGGCGAGCCGCTCGTCACGCTTGACGGTGCGGGCATGTACGACAACACGATCGGCGAGAAGACGACGTTCGCCTACACGGGCTACATGTTCTTTCGTGCGGGCGAGACCTACACGTTTCGCGGGTTCTTCGACGACTATGCATGGGTGACGGTCGATGAGCAGACGGTCGTTGCGCGCAACACGAGCGAGTGCAAGGAAGGGACGGGCACGATCTCGTTCGTTGAGGCGGGGTGGCATGCGGTCGATTTCCGTGTCGCCAACAACGGCAGCGGCGGCGGGCTCGCGGGTGGCGCGTCGTATCAGGGCATCTGGTACAAGACGGACACGGACGCGACGTGGCGGCCGATCGCCGACGACGGCTCGGGCACGCTCTTCCGCACGGGGCCGGACTACTGCGGCGTCGAGATCCTGTCGGCGCGGATGCGTCCGAGCGACCCGACGATTCTCGACATCGTGTACAAGGTGACGAGTCCGAAAGAGACGGTGAAGGTGCGTGCGCTCGCCTACGAGGACGGCAAGCGGAGCTTCGCGACGGCGGTGCCGGCGCTGACGTTTGCGGATGGCACGGAGGCGAACGTCGGCGATGCGGTCCCGGCGAACGAGGCGCTGACGCTCTCGTGGCAGGTCGCGGCGGACTGGGCGACTGACCTCTCGAAGGTGCGCTTCGAGGTGATGGTGGCGGAAGACGAGCTGCTGCCGCTCCATCTCGTCACGATTCCCGCGACGGCGAACCATGCGGCGATTCAGTATTCGGACACGGCGCTGACGTCGGGAGCGGTGCTGAATGCGCTGCTCTGGCTCTACGCGGGGCAGGACGAGTCGCTGACGCTGACGAACGGACGGCTCACGAACGCGGCGGGGCTGCTGCTGGCGGACGGCGCGACGGTGAAGAACGAGGTGCAGACGCTCGTCTGGCTGTTCACGCGCATGGGGTATGGCGTCCTGTCGGGGGATGATCTCGCGTATGTCAACGCGGCCGCGCGCATCTCGCTGAAGCCGAGCGGCCTGCGCCAGTTTGCGGTGAAGACGGTCGAGCCGTAAGTAAGAGAGAAAAACTCCGATGATTGTGGCTCTCGCTACCGCTCCACAGGCTTTGGATGGCTTCGCAGAAGCCATCCCCAAGGCAATCGTCGTCCTGGCCGTTTGCAGGGAATGGGGTAGTTTTCGACAACCTATTCTGCGGAGCGGTAGCGAGAGCCACACGGCTCGGAGTTAAGCACGATGTCTCGCATCTATCAGACAGTGATTCTTGCAGGGGCTTTGCTGTTGGGGCAGGGCGCCGGCGCGGATGTCGCGCATCAGGTCCACCTCGTTCAGCAGATCGAGGTGGACGGCGAAATCGTCGAGACGATCGACCTCACGCCCTATACCGGCGACGGCTTCACGACCTCGAACGCGACGGCGCGGACGGGCTACACCTTCACGCACTGGTCAACGTCGGCGGTGCAGGACTTCGCGAACCGCGATCCGTGGGGACGCGCCTTCGAGCAGGTCGCGTTCTCGCTCTACGAGACGATGACGAACACGGCGCACTACGTGCGCGCCGACCTTGATGCGGACGGCGACGGGATGCCGGACGGGCTGGAACTCTACTGGTACGGGGACTTGGACGAGACGCCGACGAGTGACACGGACGGCGACGGAATCGGCTTCGCGCGCGAACTGGAGCAGGGGACGAATCCGCATTTCCCCGATGCGTACGCACGCGGGCTTGTCAGCGTGTCGGCGAAGCCCCAGTTCTTCAAGCTGGTCTTGCGGTGCGAGCCGGAAGGGACGCTGTTCGCGACGGTGACGACCAACGTCGCGCCGGGGGTCGCGGTCACGACAACGGCCTACAACCCGGCAACCTCGGACTTCGCGCACTGGACGGCGACGGGTGCGGCGGTGGCGACGCGCGACGTGTTCGGGCGCGCGCTCGACCGCCTCGCGTTCGCGATGCCGACGAACGATGTCGAGCTGGTCGCCGTGTGCCGTGCTGACGCGGCCACGCGTCAGTCCCTCTACTGGTACGGCAATGAGACGACGGGCCCGACGAGCGACACGGACGGCGACGGGCTTTCCTTCGCGGAGGAGATTCGGCAAGGGACGAACCCGCTCTTCGTCGATTGCTTCACTCGCGGCCTCGTCAGCGTGTCGGCGAAGCCCCAGTTCTTCAGGCTGGTCGTGCGGTGCGAGCCGGCGGGTGCGCTGTTCGCGACGGTGACGAAGAACGTCGCGCCGGGCGTTGCGGTCACGACGGCGGCCTACAGCCCGGCAACCTCGGACTTCGCGCACTGGACGGCGGCGGGCGCGGCGGTGGCGACGCGCGACGCGTTCGGGCGCGCGCTCGACCGCCTCGCGTTCGCGATGCCGACGAACGATGTCGAGCTGGTCGCCGTGTGCCGCGCGGACGCGGCGGTGCGCAACTCTCTCTACTGGTACGGCAACGAGACGACGGCGCCGGGGAGCGACACGGACGGCGACGGCTTCACGTTCGCGGAAGAAGTTCGGCAGGGCACGAACCCGCTCTTCGCCGATTGCTTCACTCGCGGCCTCGTCAGCGTGTCGGCGAAGCCACAGTTCTTTCGGCTGATTCGGCGGTGCGAGCCGGCGGGCACGCTGTTCGCGACGGTGACGAACAACGTCGCGCCGGGGGTCGCGGTCACGACAACGGCCTACAACCCCACGACCTCGGACTTCGCGCACTGGACGGCGGCGGGCGTGGCGGTTGCGACGCGCGACGCGTTCGGGCGCGCGCTCGACCGCCTCGCGTTCGCGATGCCGACGAATGACGTCGAGGTGGTCGCCGTGTGCCGGGCGGACGCGGCGGCGCGCCAGTCCCTCTACTGGTACGACAACGAGACGACGGCGCCGGGGAGCGACACGGACGGCGACGGCGTCACGTTCGCCGAAGAGCTTCGGCAGGGCACGAACCCGCTCTTTGCCGACACGTTCAATCGTGGCATTGTCGGCGTGTCGGCGAAGCCGCAGTTCTTCAGGCTGGTCGTGCGGTGCGAGCCGGCGGGCGCGCTGTTCGCGACGGTGACAAAGAACGTCGCGCCGGGCGTCGCGGTCACGACAACGGCCTACAGTCCGGCAACCTCGGACTTCGCGCACTGGACGGCGGCGGGCGTGGCGGTTGCGACGCGCGACGTGTTCGGGCGCGCGCTCGACCGGCTCGCGTTCGCGATGCCGACGAACGACGTCGAGCTGGTCGCCGTGTGCCGCGCGGACGCGGCCACGCGCAATTCGCTCTACTGGTATGGCAACGAGACGACGGCGCCGACGAGCGACACGGACGGCGACGGGCTTTCTTTCGCGGAAGAGATTCGGCAGGGCACGAACCCGCTCTTCGCCGATACGTTCAGCCGTGGCGTCATCTTCGCGCTGAGCGAAGAGCTGGAGGCCGACCTTCAGCCGTTCGAGCAGATGCGCGGCGCGATCGTGGGCGGCGAATACGCCGAACTCTTTACGTCGGGCCTTGCGGGCAACGCGGGGACGAGCGCGACGTTCGGCGAAAACGCCTGTCCGCTCGCGGTGGACGTGGACGGTGACGGGCTCTTCGACCTGATTGTCGTCTCGCGTGGCGGCTTGCAGATTTTCCTGAACAAGGGCAGTGCGGCGAATCCCGACTTCGCGCCGACGACGCCGGGTGACGCCTGGGCGAACTTCCGGCGGCTGTTGAACGACATGGCGCGTCCGCTCGTCTGCACGGCGAACGGCGTCTTCTACGTGTCCGACGGCGGCGGGCCGATCTACGCCTTCACGCTTGCGGACGGCACGCTTGTTGACACGGGGCTCGTCGGAATTCCGGGCGTATTGGACGGACGGCTCTTTGCGCTCACGGCGGCGGGGACGCTTGCCGCCGACGGGTGGACGCTCGCGCTCGACACGCCGGTCATTGGCGGCGTGTCGGTTTCGACGGCGGACATCGACGCGGACGGCCGGACGGATCTGCTGGCCTCCGATTCGGTCGGGCACATCTGGCTCTACCGCAACGTGACGGCGGCGGCGGACGCGGCAAACGGCGCGTGGCGCTTCAAGCTGCTGCACAAGGTCTGGGCGGGCACGGGCGTCGGCTTCGCCGAGGGCATGACGATATCGCTCGTCGACTGGGACGACGACGGCGATCCGGACGTGCTGATCGGCACGCCGGACGGCAAGCTGATGCTGTTGCGGGATCCGCGCACGGGACGTCCGACGAACGTGCGGGCGTATCCGGGTGCGGACAACGTGCTGCTGACGTGGGATCCGAACAGCCAGCCGCGCATCCGAGGCTACAACGTCTACCGTGCGCCGGACGCGGAAAGCTTTGCGCGCATCGCGAACCAGACGCCGCTGCCGCGCTACCGCGACCGGCCGGGCGTGCTGCGCGACTACTGGTATCGCGTGACGGGCGTGAGCCGCTTCTACATCGCGGGCAACTCGACGCCGACCGTCCACGAGTCGATGCCGACGGACGCGGTGTACGTGCAGTTCCGGCCGAGCGTGTGGCTGACGGGCACGAGCGGCTTCACGGGGTCGAACGTGACGGTGATCGTCTCGATGAACAACTCGATGGGCATCTCCGCCGAGGGGCTGTCGCTGACGTTCGCCTACGACCCGGCGGTGCTGGCGCCGCGCGGCATCCGCACGACGGGCCTCACGGCGGGGCTGGCCGGGGGCGGGACGGCCTCCGTGCCGTCCGCCGGCACGTGGCGCTTCGCCTCGCAGGGCGGCGAGATCGCGACGGGCGCGGGGCGGTTCCTGCTGCTGGACTTTGCGATTTTGCCCGTCCACGACGTCACCGAGACGACGGTCACGCTCACGGCCGCGACGGTGAAGGCCCTCGACGGACGGGCGGTTGCGCTCGACCTGCCGCAGTCCGCCAAGGTCGAGATCTCCGATTCCGATCCGCTCGTGCCGGCGATCGTCGCCGTCCATGTGGCGGACGCGGCGGTCGACAGCGAGACCGAGTTCGATTTGCCCGTCACGGTCACGGCGACGGAAACGCTCACGAACTTCGCGGCGACGGTCACCTGGGACGAGACGCTGCTGGAGCTGCGAGGGGTTCAGACAGGATTCACAGGATTGACAGGATTGGCCGGGAATCCTGTGAATCCTGTCAAAAACTCGTGTGCCGTCCAGACGGCGGGTGGCGACTTCGCGCTGAAGTTCTACGCGAAGGACCCGACGTCGGCGGCGACGAACTTCGCGGCGCGGGTGAGCCTGACGGACGTCGCCGCCGTCGACTGCCATGGCTTCGCCGTCTCGGCGGCGGATGCGACGGGGACGGTTCTCATCAAGAACGCGCATCCGTGGGTACCGGCGCGCGTCTCGGTCACGACCGAAGACCGGAAGGTCGACACGCTCGAAGATGTCACCGTGCCGTTCCGGGTGACGAGTGACGTGGCGCTCACGCAGGGCACGTTCACGGTCGAATGGGACGACGCCGTTTTGGAGCTGAAGGGTCTTGCGGGCGCGACCGCCGTGCGCGCCCCGTCCGACGGCACGGCGACGCTCTCGACCTCTGGCGGCGACTTCGCGCTGACGTTCGTGGCGCGCGACCAGCATGACGTGACGATGACGCAGGTGCGGCTCGTGGCGGCGACGGTGACGGACGCGCACGGGTTCGCGGTCGCGCCGTCCGTGCCGGTCGTCGCGACGATCCTCGTGCATGATGCGCATCCGCTCGTGCCGGCGCAGGTGGCGATGACGCTGGGTGACGTGCGGACGATGACCGAGACGGAATTCGAGATGACGCTCGCGATCTCGTCGACCGAGGCCCTGACGAACCTCGTGCTGGCGCTCGACTACGACGCGGAACTTCTGGAGTTGAGGTCGGGCGTCCTGAACTACACGCATCGCGTGCCGTCGACGGTGACGCTGCGGTTCTACGCGAAGGAGAACCACATGGTCGGTTCGACGGTCGTCACGGTGCGTCCGCAGCGCGGCTTTGACCACAACGGGCTCGCGGCAGTCTTGCCGGCCGAGGTGACGGGCATGGTCGTGCTGACGGACTCGAACCCGTGGCAGCCCGCGACGGTCAGCGTCGGCGTCGGCAACGTGTCGACAGAGACGGGCCTGACGTTCGAGGTTCCTGTCACGCTCACGGCGACCGAGACGCTGACGAACTTCGCGGCGACGGTCGAATGGGACGCTGCGGTTCTGGAGCTGAAGGGTCTTGCGGGCGCGACCGCCGTGCGCGCCCCGTCCGACGGCGCGGCGACGCTTTCGACGGCGGGCGGCGACTTCACGCTGACGTTCTACGCGAAGGAGCAGTATTGGGTCTCGAATACGGTCGTCTCCGTCGTCGCGGCGGAGGCCGTTGACAGCCACGGGCTCACGGCGCATCCGATTGACGTGCCGGTGTCCGGCACGGTGTACCTGCAGGATCTCTACAGCCTGCAGCCGGCCGAGGTGGCGATGTCTTTGGCGTGTCCGACGGCGCGGACGATGGAAGAGTTCGACGTGAAGCTGGCGATCACGACGACGGAAGCGCTCACGAACCTTGTGCTGGCGGTCGATTACGACGAGGCGGTGCTGGAACTCCGGTCGGCTCAACGGACGTATGTCGGTTCGGTGCCGGACGAGGTGTCGCTGCGGTTCTACGCGAAGGAGCAGCATGACGTCGCCTCGACGGTGATTGCGGTCGTGCCGCGCGACGGCATCGACTGTCACGAGCGCGTCGCGAAACTGCCGACACGGGTCGAAGGCGTCGTCGCGCTCATCGACTCGAACCCATGGCAGCCCGCGACGGTCGGCGTCGGCATCGGGAGCGCGTCGGCCGATACGCGCACGTCGTTCGAGGTTCCCGTCACGGTCACGGCGACGGAAACGCTCACGAACTTCGCGGCGACGGTCGCGTGGGACGATGCGGTGCTGGAATTGAAGGGGCTTGTGGGCGCGTCCGTCGTGCGCGCCCCGTCTGGCGGCACGGCGACGCTCTCGAACGCGGGCGGCGACTTCGCGCTGACGTTCTACGCGAAGGACCAGCACACGGTCACGCGGACGGCGGTGCGCCTGACGGGGATGGCGGCGGTCGATGCGCACGGGCTTGTCGCGAACCCGATCGCCGACGCGGCGGGCACGGTGCTGATCCGCGACGCGCATCCGCTCGTGCCGGCCAACGTGTCGGTTCGGGCGGGTGACGCGCATGTGCGGACGCTCCAGAGGTTTTCTCTGCCCGTCACGGTCACGAGCACGAAGACGCTGACGCGGCTCTCGGCAACGGTGGGGTGGGACGCCGACGTGCTGGAGCTGAAGGGGCTTGTTGGCGCGTCCGGCGCGGACGGCACGGAGGCCGTCCCTCCCCTGCGCATCTCGAACGCGGGCGGCGACTTCACGCTGACGTTCTGCGCGAAGGACCAGCATTCGGTCACGGAGACGGCGGTCACGCTTTCGGATGGCGCGGCGACCTGTGCGGACGCTCTCGCCGCCAACGTGACGTGTGCGGGCGGCACGGTTCGTCTCACGGACGCGAACCCGCCCGTCGCGCCGACGTTCGCGCTGTCCGCGCTGGACGTCCGGGCGGAGAGCGGGCAGCCGTTCGTCGTCAACGTCGGCGCGGAGTCCGCCGGCGACCTCGCCAAGATTGCGCTGACGGTCGAGTGGGACGCCGCGAAGACGTCGTTTGACGGGACGGCGGAGGCCGCGACGGTCGAGACGCTGGCCGCGAACGCGCGCCGCCTGACGTTCGCCGCGTCCGGCACGGACAACCGCTATCATCTCCGCTTCGCCGCCGCGCGGATCGCGGGCCTGCGGGAGCACGCGCAGGTGCGGGTGACCGCCGCCTCGGCGATTGGCGCGAATGGGCTGCCGGGCGTGCTGAAGACGCAGCTGCCGGTCACGTCGTCCGTCCTGATCGTGCGCGAGATCGGCCGGTACGACCCCGGCGACATCGACGGCGACGGGCGGTACACGGACGCCGACCTCGACAGGCTGAACAAGTACATCGCCTACCTGAACGTCCTCGCGACAGGCAACAAGCGCGCCATCGCCGCGATGGAGAAGTACCGGCTGACGGGCAAGGCCCTGACGGCGGCGGACGTCAACTGCGACGGCAAGGTCGATGCGAACGACGTCTCGCTCCTGGCTCAGTATATTGCGGCGGCGAAGGAGGAGGGAAGATGAAAACGAGAACAAGGTGCGGAATTCTTTTCCTGGGCGCGTGGGCCGCCCTGGCGCCGTCGGCGGCGGTGGCCCGGACGGTCTCGGCCGGGACGCTTGTCGCGAATCCGGGGGCGACGGTCTCGGTGCCGGTCGCGGTGGACATCCTTGCGGACGTCGGCGCGGCGGTCGTGACGGTCGGCTACGACCCGACGGTCGCCGTCTGCCTCGGCGTCGAGGCGGGTGCGGCGTCCGACCCGCAGGCGATGAGCTACGTCGATACGGAAAGCGGTCAGATCTGCGTGATTCTCGGCCGTTTTGCGCAGAAAGCGAAGGGCGGCGAGATTTTCCGCATACGGTTCTCAATTCGCGACGGCACGGCGGGGCTCTTCTCGGACGTCACGCTGCTGGACGTCCAGCTCGGCGCGAAAGACGGCGTGACAGACCTTTCGGCGGCGAATCCGCTGACGGTCGTGAACGGCATGGTGCGGTCGCTCGCGGCGGATGCCGCCGCCGCACGGCTGGAGGAGGCGTTCCGCGTCGCGCCGCAGACGGCGCTCGGCTCGCTGACGCTCGGCGCGGGCGACGGGCTTGTCGCCGACGCGGACGGTCGGCCCGTGCGCGTGTCGGGCGCGGTCGCGGCGGCGGGGCCTGTCCCCGTCGACGCGCCGCCCGGCGGCTGGCAGACGGGGACGTATCAGCTTCTCGCGACGCCGACGAAGGGGCTGTCGTTCAGCCTTGCGGACGCGCCGGACGCGACGGTGCGCGCCGAGACCGCCGGCGGCGTCACGACCTACTTCGCCGACGTGACGGTCGCAGGCTCGGTCGAGGTCGTCGCGGAGACGGGGACGCTTCCGGCGGCGACGCGCGCGCAGGTAAAGGCGCTGCTTGCGGACGCGCTTGCCGCGCACCCGGACGTGACGACCGTGACGGTGCGGGGCGACGCCGCGCTCGTGCCCGTCGCCGCCGACCTCGGCATCGCGCCGCAGCTCGACGTCCTCGGGACGTCCGCGACGGCGACCTACGCGACGCCGACGCTGCGCATCGTCGCGTTCGAGCCGCAGACGGGGCACGTACGCATCAAGGTGACGCCGGGCGTGGGGAACGCGATCCGCGCGCCGCTCGCGACGGGCTGCGTCCACGTCTACGGCACGCGCGACCTCACGCGGAAGATGCGGTACCTTTCGGGCACGGCGTTCGACCTGACGCCGTACCTGCGGGACGCGACACGGGGCGAGGCCGACCTGACGGTCGCGCTCGGCTCGTGCACGTTCATCAAGGTCAAGGCAGAGACAACAACCAAACAAGAAGGAGAAGAGGAATGAAGAAACTCATCATCATGGCCGCTGCGGCGGCAACGGGACTCGGCGCGGCGCTCGCGGCGGAAGACGGACAGGGAACGGCGCGGAACTGGCGGCTGACGGTCGGCGGGTTCGGGCGCGGCGACACGAAGGCGTCTGTCCTCGGCATGGGTTCCGACCGCGTGGAGGCCTACGGCGCCGACCTTGACGTGCAGTACAGCGTCTGGCAGAACGAGCGCTTCGGCCTCTGGGCGGGGATCGGCGGCACGTTCTGTCCGCGCCAGAAGGCGTCCGACAGCTTCGGCTCGTCGCGGACACAGGCTTCGCACGACGTCTCCACAGACGGTTCGACGGTCGTCGACTTCGACTACCGCGAGGCGAATCGCGGTTCGCTCGACCTCGGCTACGGCGAGCTGCGCCTGCTGCTCGTGCCGGAGTGGAAGGCGACGGACGCGCTGTCGTTCGGTCTGCGCCTCGGCGCGGCGCTCGACTGGCTCAACGCCAAGTACACGGGACGGCAGGACTGGGCGTGGGGCCAGCGGACGGCCATCGACATCCCGCCGTACGTCCACGACGTGATCGACGAGGCGGATGCCGGGTCGGACGGCGCGACGGAAAGCGAGACGAGGTTCGCCGCGCAGGGGATCGTCGGCGTGCAGGCGACCTACCTCTTCACGGAGAGCCTGGGCCTCTATGCGAACTTCGACTGGCGGCTCGGCGGCGCGACGCGCTTCGACGTCGGCGAGGGACGAGACCTGTCCGTCGACATGAGCGGCTGGTGCTGGGCTGCCGGCGCCGTCGTCTCGTTCTGACGGGCGCCTGACGGCTGCCGTCTGCCGTGCGTACGCGACGACTCGACGATCAGGTCCTCCCTGACCACTTGAAATCCGTCCAGCTGTTGTGTATACTTCCTCGTGCTTGACCGCATTCAGTCTCCTTTCTGTCCCTGCGACGAACGAAAGGCATTGTATGCGGTCTTGCGCTTCCCGTCAAGCCCCCCCTTGCCTCATGGAAACGTTGGGTTTCGCTTGCGTAAGCGCATCAGCCGATTAAATTGCAATGAGTCCCGGGCCTGTAGACTGGCCAAAATCCCCAATGAATTTTTTCACAAACCTCTGAAGAGCCTTTTTGTCGTGGATGTCAGAGATTCAGTGCCGCATATTATAGCAAGAAACGGTCGCCTGACGTGAAGTCAGCCATTCGGATGGTTGTGCGCTGAAAGCGTCTGTCTCGGCCGACGACGTTATGCGAGACGAGAATTTGGTATAATTTGCGCCAAATGGCGACAGAGGAGATGTTGGTTTTTGACTGGAAGAGGCGCGCGCTGCTGTTCATGCTGGGCGTGTCCGTTGCCGGACTGGGCGTCGCGCTGTCCACGCAGGCGGGGCTGGGCGCGACGCCCATCTCCAGTGTGCCGTGGGTGCTGACGCGCGTGACGCCGCTGTCCTATGGCGCGCTGACGCTCCTCATGAACCTTCTCTTCGTCCTCGGACAGGTCGCGCTCCTGCGGCGGCGCTTCGCGCCGTTCCAGCTGCTGCAGATTCCGGCGACGGCGCTTTTCGGCGCGTGCATCGACGGCGGCATGTGGCTGACGCGGCCGTGGGTGACGACGGCCTATCCCCTGCAGATCCTGATGCTGGTCGGCGGGGCGCTCCTTCTGGCGGTCGGCATCGTCTGCCAGGTCCATTCGGATTTCCTGTGCGTGCCGGGCGATGCGCTGGTGAAGACGATTGCGCAGACGTTCAGGTTCGGCCTGTCACGGGTCAAGATGTGCTTCGACGCCGCGCTCGTCCTGTCGGCCCTCGTGGCGTCGTGCGCGATGCTGCACCGCGTCGAGGGCGTCCGCGAAGGAACCGTGCTGGGCGTCTTCCTCGTCGGCTTGTTCGTCGGCTTGGCCCTGCCGCGTCTGCGCGGCCTTCGGAAAGGATGCTACCACTATTCTCGTGCTGGCGCGGCGTTAAGGGCAGGAAGATGCCGACTGGACGCACATTCCAGTGCCGATGCTGCGGCGCCTGCTGCCGAATTCCCGACGGCATCTGCCGCATGAACGAGGCGGAGATCGCGCGCAACCGCAGACTCCTCCATCCCGTGAAGCCCGACAAGTTCAGCACCATTCCCTTCGCGTGGACGAACGCCGACTCCGCCGAGATCTGTCCGAGGCTCAAGGCGCTGTCGCGATCGCTCCGGCAGCCCGACCGTTCGCACACTCCACTCGCGACAGCACGCCTGCCCCTTTGCATACCGTCAGAATTTCCGCATGAGATTTTCAGGATAGCTGCATAAAAATCCTTGTTTATTGCCGTTTCTTTGCATTCGGATTGGGGACAGACCCCACAACCCTAGGGACAGACCCCACAACCTTGTCCATGGCGTGTTCGAGCTGCGAGGGGCAGCCGATTCCGTCCTGCGCGAGTGAGTCCGGCGCGGCGGTCGCTATCGCCTCGAGCTCCGCCCCGCCCCGCCCTCGAAGCATGCCCGACGGCCTTTTTTTGTTCCCGCCGAAAAAAGTGGATATGTCTTTTGTGTCTTAGTGCATATTCCACTTGGGCGAAGTTTTTCCGTAAAGCGTCATGCACTGATTCGCGTATGCCTCGCGGGCCTCGGATGGGTTTCCGCGAGGCCATCTCCTTGTCGGCCCAGTGTGCGGCCGCAGGCAAAGGTTTCGCCGCCCAAATGTTCAAAATCAGGTCAGACCTAAATTTGAACATTCGTTCGGCCGATGGCGGACGGCGGTGCCCGCCCGCCGTTTCAAAGAGCAAGCGCGGTTTTTGAACCGCGCATCGGGTAAGACACCTCCCGCCCGACGAAATCGGCGCGAATTATACCACGTTCCGACAAAAGCCGGCAAATCGACAGATTTGGATGTCGGGACTCGGTGCGCCCGGGTGTATGACAAGAAAGTG
>DCMF01000048.1:0-7696 GCA_002321305.1 Verrucomicrobia bacterium UBA1629
CTCTTCTACGGCATCTCGATGCTCGACCGCTTTCGCGGCGCGGGCTGGCGGAAGTTCCTCATGGTCGCGATGCTGACGGACGAGACCTTCGCCGTCACCTACGCGAATCCGCCGCCGCCCGGACTCGACCCGCACCGCTTCCAGACCGTCGTGAGCGTCCTCGTCTGGGGCTACTGGATCTCGGGCGTCGCCGTCGGCACCGCGTTCGCCCATGTCTTCGCCCACGTCGACCTCGCGGGCGTCGAGTTCATCATGACGGCCATGTTCGCGGCGATCTTCGCCGAGAACTGGCGCACGGAGCGGCGGCACGCCGGCTCGTGGATCGGGATCGGCGTCTCCCTGCTCGCTCTCTTCGCCTGCGGCGCAGAGAGCTTCATGCTGCCCGCGATGGGCGGCATCCTGCTCGCCCTCACGTTCCTGAGGAGGCAGCTCGCATGACCGTCACGACACCCCAGATCGTCCTCGCCATCCTGCTCGCGGTCGCAGGCGTGGCGCTCACGCGCTTCCTGCCGTTCCTCGTCTTCCGCCCCGGCCGTCCGACGCCGCCGTTCGTCGCCTATCTCGGCAAGTGGCTCGGCCCCGCCGTGTTCGGGCTGCTCGTCGTCTACTGCCTACGCGAGCCCCTGACGACGGGCGCGCGGCTCGTCCCCGCGCTCGTCTGCACGGCCGTGACGGTGGCCCTCCAGCTCTGGAAGCGCCAGATGATGCTCTCCATGGCCGTCGGCACGGGCCTCTACATGCTCCTGATCCGGCTTGCGGCCCTGCCGTGAAGCAGTCGGTTCCGTTGGTCCAAAACCGCATCGAACCTACCCCCGCATTTATATAAATGCGGGGGTAGAGTTGTCGTGAGGATGAGCCGTCGTCAGACGACCCGAACGTCGTCCTTCAACGTGCCGACAATCCGATAGTCCAGGGCCGAGTTGCTTCCTTTCCGCAGCATGATCGTCGGATAGTCCCGATTGACGGGCACAAGCATCGCCTCGACGCGCTCGCCGTGTTCGATGCGCTCCTCGAACCGCTTGATCGAGTACGCGCCTGCCGTTTCGGCGTCGACGACGCCCGTATGCTCGGCAAGGACGATTTCGCCCGGATTGCACGCCCCGTCCCTGAACTCGAAGACCTTGTACTCGCCGTCATGGATTCGCGGCTCCATCGAATGACCGATCGCCCGGACGACATAAAGCCGCCTGTTCGGTGCGTGAACGCCCCGCACCCTCACCCATCCCTCCGGCTCGACGCGCTCTTCCGATCCGAAGCGTCCGCAGGCGGCTCGGAGCGAGTAGAGCGGCAGATAGGCGCGGTACTTCAACGCCTCCGAGACGGTGTGCAGAATCTGCGGATCTGAATGCCGTGCCTTTTGGGCATGGGATTCCACGATCCTCAGAACATACGGACGATTGAGCCAGTAGCACTTCTTCTTCTCGCAACCTCCTTGCGGCGTCGGCGCCGTGTCCGCCGCATTCTGCGCCTTCGGGCGCACATGGCAGACCGGGTGTTCCGTGCTGCGCATGAAGTGATCGTAATCGCCGGAGCGGACCTTGTCGCGCGTGTCTTTCCAGAACGCCTCGGCTTGGAGCAGGTCGGTCACCGGCATCGACCAGAAGAACACGTCCTCCAGCACGGCCTTGCGGCTGTCGCCGTCAGCGTTTTTCCTGAAGACGACGAAGAAGAACTTCCGCGTCAGGATGTCATGCCACTCGGACGAATCCCATTCCTCCTCTTGGGCGATTCCGCAGTACTTGATCGTGCTGAACGACATGGCCTCCTTCAGTCCGCCGTCGTGTTCGAGGCGGATCGTCTTGAGGAGAACGCCGGCTTTCTCGAACTCGGCGATGCGTTTCCGCTTCACGCCGAGAATCGCGCGGCAGAGCGTGTACGACATTGACTTCGGGCTTCCGATTTCGACGTCCAGACGACACGCGATCTCATCTGCCGACAGGCCGATGTAGGGGCGGAAACGGCGGATCACCAGGTCTTCGAATGTCTCTTCGACCTCGTAGTCGTCCACGTTCCGGACGATCGCGCCGAGTTCCTGGCGCTTCCGCAGGATCTGATGCCTTTTTGCCGGAGTCAGCTTGAGGCCGCTTGTCATTTCGGGATGCAGCAGGGATTCGAGGACAATCTGGTCCATGTAGCACTTCTTGATCGAATACGCCCGCTGCTGCGCCCTGACGGACGTGCCAGGCTGCTCGCGCATTTCCGCCCCGGCGGCAGAGCCTTTCTCGCACGCGGCGAGATAGAAGGTGTCGCCCTCGTGAATTTCGTGTGCGCGTCCGCGCAGGATCTTGTTGTGGATGGTCTTCCAGTCGTCCTCGAAGATCTTCAGGTCTTCCGGCGGAATGGACCAGTTGCGGATCAACTTGAAGACGAGATCGACCCGGCTGACGCCAGCCTGATGCAGGTAGAACATCAGAAGGAGAAAGGCGTTCTTCTTCCAGAAGCTGCTTGTCCTGAAACTCGCTCCGGCCTCGTCCAGATAATTGATGATGTTGAGGACGAGGCGTTCCTTCGCGACGGTGCTGCCGTCGGCAAGTTCCTTCAGGGGCGAGCACTTGAGCTCAAGCCCCGCTTCCGCGAAATCCGGCGCCGCCTCGCTGTTGGGCTGGTAGTTGAAGTGGAAACGCTCGACCGCCTGTCCGAGTCCGCCGCGTCCCACGTTGTCCGCCGTTGCGTTCGGGTTGACTTCCCGAAGCGAATGCCCCAGGAGCTTCCGTCCATGCTGAAGAATGCTCTCCTTCGATGTCACGTCATACGGAGGCGACGGCATCTCCTTCACATCCTTTCCTTCAGGACGATCCCGATCCGCTCGACGATGCCCGTGACGAGCGCGTTGCCCATCAGGAAGGCGCGGCGGACATCGGAGGCGCCATCCGTATGGCGGTCCGGGAACATGTTGAGCCGTTCCAGCTCCAGCGGCAGCAGCCGCCGGTAGCGTCCGCTGGGAGTCCGGATCACATGCTTGAAACGCGACGCGCCGGCGCCGCCCTCGCCGGTGATGATCGTGCGGGAGGGCTTGTCCAGCGCATCCGGGAATGACATGCCACCCTCGGAATAACGGTAGGTGAATGCGTTTCCTTCCTTGTCGATGGCTGTACGCTCTTCGGATTTTGCCCCCTTGAGGTATCGCCAGTCCTTGAGATCCCGTTCACGGATGAAGAACGTTTCCGGCACGTCCTTCTCGTCCACGAGGAGTTCGCCCAGCGTCAGCCTTGGCCCGCTGTAGGCGGGCTTGACGTCCGCCGTGCAGACATGCCGCGCCACCATGAAACCGGCATCACGGAACGGATTCGTCTTCTTCCCGCCCACGTTGAACGTCGCTGTCACGTCCGCGAGAGTGCCGCTGATGTCGAACTCTCCGCACGAGGAATCTGTGGCAGAGCAGGGGAAGGCTCTCGCCAGCACGCTTTGCCCGGCGAGCCATTTGCGCGGATCTGACAGCCCCGCCTTCGCCTCCCCGGCAAGTTTCGTCTCCTTTCGATAGGCGACCATGTAAGTCCGGCGACGGCGTTGCGGCATGCCGTATTCCGCGGCGTTGATGACACGCCACTCGACAAGATATCCGAGGTCGGACAGGGACGCGAGGATGATCGCGAAGTCGCGTCCCCGTTGCGTTGCGGGAGACTTGAGAAGGCGGTCCACGTTCTCAAGGATGAGGTACTTCGGCGCGCCTCGCCCCTTTTCGCGGAGAATCCGGTGGATCTGCCACCAGAGCACGCCTTTCTTCCCTTCGATTCCGCCCGAATTCTTCAATGTCGTGGCAACGGAATAGTCCTGGCAGGGGAAGCCGCCGACAAGCAGGTCGGCCTGAGGGATCCGCTTGACGTCAACGGTGGCGATGTCCTCGTTGCAATGCCCTGCCGTCCCGAAGCGCGCCTGGTAGACATTCGAGGCGTCCTGACGCTTGGTCGACGGCTCCCACTGGTTGTTCCACACCGTCTTGTAGGATTCTGACGCACGTTCAAGCCCAACGCGGAATCCGCCAACTCCGGCAAACAGTTCGACGACGCGGATCTCCCTGCCGCCTCCTTTTGCCGCCGACGGGGAATCCGAACGCCGGATCTCATGCCGTGTCTTGCGGCAGTATTCGGCTATCGGCCGACACAGCCCCCATACCCCTGCGGATGCCTTCTTCGATTCAACACGCTCCACGGAAGTTTTCCACTTCGATGTCCCATGCGCACATCCCGTCGCGGAGACCGCCTCGCGTGCATGAAAAAGAGCGCATTCCCTCTTCATGTACTCACACGAAGCCCTGGTACAGGCCATACCCTGAATACATGAAGAGACAATGCGCCCAGTGGGGCGCATCATCACTCACATGCCGTTCAGGGTTTGAAATAGTACCAGTATTTCGTGTGAACGACGTGTTAGCGTTGACGCTAAATCATCTTCTGCGGCCGGGAAGGGCGGAGCGCGGCGGTGCGCCGCTTAAGCAACCCCTCGGCCTATGTCGTCCGGGCGCATCCGCTTGATCCGTCGCCCGAACAGATGCAAAGTATACCATAAAACGCCGTGCGACGGTGATGCGGAGGTTCGCTGTAAATGCGGAGATTCGCTTGAATCGATAAAATCATCGACTGAGTTGGCGATTTTGGCTTGAAAATGCCGAGACTGTCGGCGTATTTTGGCGGTGCTGTGCGGAATCTGATATAAAATTTCATGCTGCAGCCATGAGAAGGCTTGCCGTCCCCCTTGACACCGTGTGATATAATAGTCCGCGTTCATCACCATTTCATCATCATTGTTGAAAGGAGAATGACTTATGAACGTGTTGACGGACAATGTCTTCGGTGTCTACCGCAAGTTTCTGGTGGCCGCGTTCGGCTCGGCCCTGATGACGAGCATCTACTCGCTCGTGGACGCCGCCGTGGTCGGCCAGTACCACGGCCCGCTCGGCGTGGCCACGATGGCCATCATCGCGCCCATCTGGAACATCCTCTTCTCGCTGGGGCTGCTCGCCGGCATCGGCGGCTCCGTCCTCTACGCCGTCCGGCGCGGCGCACGCGCCTCGACTGCGCCGGCCAACCGTTACTTCACGGCCGCGCTCCTGATGGGCGTCGTGCTTTCGGTCGCGTCCGCCATCGGACTCTTTTTCTTCGTGACGCCGCTCATCCGCCTGTTCGGCGGCGAGGGCGAGCTGCTTGACCTCTCCCTGCGCTACCTGACGCCCGTCAAGTGGGGCGTGCCGCTGTTCATCTTCGCGAACATCCTGATGGCGTTCCTGCGCAACGACGGGAACCCGAAGCTCGCGACGCTCGGCGTGCTCGCGGGCGGCGTCTTCAACGTCTTCGGCGACTACTTCTTCGTCTTCACCTGCGACATGGGCATCTTCGGCGCGGGACTTGCCACGGTGATCGGCGAGGCCATCGCCGTGATGGTCATGACCTCGCACTTCTTCCGCCGCCACAACACCCTGCGGCTGGAACTGCCGCTTGCGCCCGTCCTGTTCTCGCGCAAGATCGTGGAAGTCGGCTTCTCCGTCTTCCTCATCGACATCGCGATGGGCGTCCTCACGGTGCTGTTCAACCGCCAGATCCTGCGCTACCTCGGCACGGACGAACTGGCGGTCTACGGCGTGGTCGTGATGGTCGGCACGTTCGTGCAGTGCTGCGGCTACGGCGTGGGGCAGGCGGCGCAGCCGATCCTCTCGCAGAACTACGGCGCGGGGGCGTTCGGACGTGTCGCGCAGACCCTGCGGTATTCCATCTGGACGGCGGCGCTCATCAGCGTCGTCTGGCTCGCCCTGCTGTTCGCCGTGCCGGACGCCTTTGTGCGCCTTTTCATGAAGCCGACGGGCGCTGTGCTGGCGGTCGCGCCGGGCATCATCCGCACCTACGCGCTCGCGTTCGTCTTCCTGCCGTTCAACGTGTTCTCGACTTACTACTTCCAGGCGACGCTGAAGCCCAGGGTCTCGTTCATTGTCTCGCTGGCGCGCGGACTGGTTGTTTCGGGCGCGCTGATCCTCGTCCTGCCGCCCCTCTTCGGCGGCGCGGCGCTCTGGTGGGCGATCCCGATCGCCGAGGCCGCCGTGGCCGTCTACGCGATCCTGTCCCTTCGCGCCGTTCATCCGTCAGATGCGGCTCTATCGCACGGCGGATGAGCGTGGCGGACGGCGGGCCAGGGCGGGTCGACTCGCGCTCGACGATGCCGCTGATGCGGCAGAACACCTCGCGTCGCGCGCCGTCCCAGCCGGGAAAGCCGGTCGAGCTTGGTGGCCCCCAGGTAGCCCTCGCGCACATGGTCGGGCCTGACGCTCGACAGCGCGGGCGTCACCGACGTGCAGAGCAGCTCGTCGTTGTCGACGCCGATCAGGGCGACCTGTTCTGGTAGACGGAGTCCGGCGCCGGCGCAGGCTTCGCAGACCTGCGTGGCGCGGAAGTCGTAGGCGGCCATCTGCGCGACGGGCTTGGGCAGCGCCCGGAGCCAGGCGGCCAGCGCGGCCTGGTCTTCGGTGGGGTGCTCCGAACTTCCACGGGGTCAGACCCCAGTGCATAGGATGAGTGCATATGACTAGCCGCACTCCGTCCGCCGCGTCGATGCCCGCTCCGCGAATTTACAAAATCAGGTCAGACCTGATTTTGTAAATCGCTCACGCCCCTTGGCGGGCGATGTAGGCATCGATGTCGCCGAACACAAGCTTTTCGCTCATCGTGTGGAAAGCGCCGAAATACTTTCGGATGTAATCGTAGACATTGTAGTGCGTGAACAACTCGGCGACCTGCTTTCCCGTCAGGTTCTTCTCGCGTCGGTACAGCTCCATGCAAAAGACCATGTAGGCACCTTCCTCGCTCATCAGCCGGCCTCCTCTGGAAATGTGATTCTGCCGATCTCCCGCTCCTGCTGATACAGTTTGCAGAGCGTTTGGGGGGAATAATGCCACAACTTCAATTTCTCGTCCGCCAGCTTCTCGAAAAGGCTCGATCTGAAGAACCGTGCAGTCGCCTCGTTCTCGGAAACGCCGTCGGCCTCCGCCACGCACTGGACGACGGACGGCAAGAAGACCGCGAGGAATGCGCCATATTGCTTTTCGCTCATCCGCAGACCTCGCTTCCCTCAAATTTCAGCATCCGCAACGCCACCGAGTCGGAAAACGACTTTACGTGCGAATTCGATTGCCTGATTACGATTCAATGTCGTATAGAATCCAGGGCCAAAGTCGAGCGTCCGAATCGGACGAATCAGTTTCGGTTCACGAACTTCCATACTGCTGCCGTGATAGACAATCATGCTTATTCCTCAATAACGTGGGCAGTATACCAATTTCCGTTGTCATGGGGCGTTGGCGATGGCAGGGACATGAGAAAGGAATGAGAATTCTCGGAAACGCCATCATGCTTCACGCCTCGGCACTGCCGGAGATTCACAAGGACCCCGCCGACCGCTTCATCATCGCCACGGCATTGCTGAACGGCTGCGTGGTCGTGACGGGGGATCGCCGGTTCCCAGAATATGGCGTCGAGACTATGCAATGACAAGAGCGGTATTGTTTTTGGCGACTACGGCATCCGCCAATGACTCTGTCGCACGCAAGACGGCATTTGCAGTTCGCCATCCATCAACCTATTTCACTACGCGAACAATTCGGATGCCGTCTTTTTTCCATGCGTGTGAATCGTGCGCATCAATGTAAACAATCTTGACCTTTGAAAAAAGTCGTACGTGGCGCGAAGTCTACCTCCCGCGACACTCCCCTTGC
>DCMF01000048.1:7746-8827 GCA_002321305.1 Verrucomicrobia bacterium UBA1629
CCCGCGAAGCGGCTCTGTGTTCATAATATGAGGTGGCGGACATTCCCGTTTGAAGTCGTCGGTTCGGATCCGTTCTGCCATTCGGTCAGCCAGGCGTTTATCGCCCGTGGCATTGCCGACTAGGAGAACGGGACTCAGCGTAGTCATGTCCTTGAAGTGACGCGAGCGGATGCCGCCATCCATTTGGTATAATACGGGTCATGAAAGCGAATAGCATCTTGATGTGCGGCGCGCTGGCGCTGATTGCCGGCTGCGGACAGGTCGATTCGGGCTATACGGGGCTGAAGCTCGCCTGGGGGCGGGTCGTCTCCGAGCCGCTGGGGCCGGGCCTCTGGTTCTACAACCCCATCGGCGGCTCGCTCGTCACCTACGACTGCCGCGAGCAGCGCGTCGACTTCAGGATGAACGCCTACACGAAGGACGTGCAGAGCGCCGAGTTCCAGATCGTCGTCACCTTCGCGCTCGACCAGTCGCAGGTCGTCGCGCTCCACAACGGCATCGGCCCGCGCTATGCCGACAAGATCCTCGCCCCGGCCGTCATCGGCGTGACGAAGGACGTGGTCGGCGGCTGGGAGGCCGACAGGCTGATCAACGGACGCGAGCAGGCGACGAAGCAGATCTTCACGCAGGTGACGGAGGCGCTGAAGGGCAAGCCCGTGCGCGTCAGCTCCGTCGTCCTCGCCAACATCGACTACTCGGACGTGTTCGAGAAGGCGATCGAGGACAAGCAGGTCGCGATGCAGAACGCGATCCGCGCGAAGAACAAGACGCAGGAGATCGAGGAGGAGGCGCGTCAGAAGGTCATCGCCGCCGAGGCCGAGGCGAAGTCCATGCAGATTCGCGGCGACGCGCTCAAGTCGAATCCGGGGCTCGTGTCCCTTGAGGCGATCCAGAAGTGGGACGGCAAGGCGCCGCAGACGCTCGTCATCGGCGACGCCGTCCAGCCGATGCTGAACCTGCTGCCGCCCGTGCGGAAGAAATAGGCTCCGAGACCAATTCTCACTTTTTTAAAAAAGTGAGAATGAAGGAGGTTGACAAATGAAAGCGGTGCTTGTGAACGGAAGCCCCCGCGCGAACGGAA
>DCMF01000012.1 GCA_002321305.1 Verrucomicrobia bacterium UBA1629
AAACCCTGTTGCATGATAGTGTTATTGCTTTTTGATGGGGCTGGCGCTGGCGCTTCTTTTGTGGTTGCCAAGGCGGGCGACGACGGCGGATCCGTTTCTGCTGGCGGTCTTGCCCCTGTTGGCCGTGTCCTATCCGATCTGGTCGAACACGGCGGTCGGCAACTTCGCGCTCATCGTGTTGGCCGCTTCCGTGGCGATGGCGTGGGCGCTCAACTGCGGGCATGGCGTCTGGGCCGGCGTCTGCTGGGCGGTTGTCCTGCTGAAGCCTCAGATAGGCCTGGCGTTCGCGATCCCCCTGCTGCAGCGGCGGAAGTGGGAGTCCCTTTTTGTCGCGGCGGGCCTTTGTCTGCTGCTGTCGGCGGTCGCCGCCGTGATCTGCCGGACGCCGGTCGTCGATCTGCTGCTGCAGGGGCCTGCGGCGAACACGAGTTTCTTCCTCGGCTGCGGCACATGGCCGTATTTCCTCTGCTCCGAGGCGACGCGCGGACGCGACATCCTCGCGGGGCTTGCGGTCGGCGCGCTCGCCTGCACGGCGATGACGTGGCGGATGCGGAAGGAGAAGGACTGGCTCGTCTTCCTGATGCCGGCGGCCATCACGTCCTGCTGCTGGACGTATACGCAGGCGTACAGCCATGCGATGGGCTGGTTCGTGGCGTTCGCGCTCGTGCGCGAACTTCTGCGCGTGCCGTCGTCGCGGTTCCTCTGGTGCCTCGCGGGACTGGCCGGGCTTTCGCTCTCGCGCGTCTTCCTCGCGGCGCACGGACTGTGCGCGTTCGTCGGCTGGCCGTTCCCGCTGTCGGACTACGCCTTTCGGTGCGTCGATTCGCTCAACTCGACGCTGTCGCTCGCCCTCGCCGCCGTTCTCTGTGCTGTCTGTGGACGCCGCCCGGCGCCCGCCCGCGCGCACTCCCTGGCCTGATCCGCCTTTGGGGGCGTGTCCGGCATTGCGCCTCCTGGGGATGGCATCGGGCCGCGACTTGATTTTCGGACTGAAACCATGATATAATTTCTCTCATCATGACTATCAAGAAGCCCATGTCCGTCAAACGGCCGACCGTGAAGGCCGATGCGATGCCGTCAAACGAAGGCGTCGCCGAGATTCCCTCCGCCCCTGCGGCCGCCACGATCGCCGACCGCTTCAAGCTCGACGCGCCCGATCCGAACGCGAAGAAGGCCGCCGCGTCGGGCGCCGGAACGACGGTCGCCGTCCTCGCGGGCGTCGCGGCGCTCGCCGTCGCCGGCGTCCTGACGTTCGTCATCTTCCAGCACTGGGAATTCCTCAAGGGCGCGTGAGCATGAAGGACGTCATGCGTTCGCCGCGGGCGAAGGCCGCCGTGCGCCTTGCGCTCGACGAAGACCTCGCGAGCGTCGACCGGGTCGTCTCCGCGCCGTGGTGCGATGCGACGAGCCTCGCGCTCGTCGATCCCGACGCGGTTGCGACGGGCGAGATCTACGCGAAGGGCACGGGCTGCGTTGTCGCGGGCGCGACGGTCGCGAAGGCCGTGATGAAGGCGGTCGACCCGAAGGTGCAGGTGAAGATCCTGAAGCCCGACGGCGCGTCGGTGCAGCCGAAGGAGACGATCCTCACGTTTCGCGGCAAGGCGCGCTCGATCCTCGCGGCGGAGCGCACGGCCCTCAACTTCATGCAGCGGATGTGCGCGACGGCGACGCTGACGCGCAAGTTCGTCGAGGCGACGCGCCGCTACGGCACGCTCATCCTCGACACGCGCAAGACGACGCCGGGCCTCCGCGTCTTCGAGAAGTACGCCGTCACGTGCGGCGGCGGCACGAACCACCGCATGGGGATGTACGACCGCGTGCTGATGAAGGACAACCACCGGCGGCTCTGGAAGGGCGGCGACCCCGACGAGCTCGACCAGGCGGTCGTCGCGGCGCGCAAGGCGTTCCCGAAGCTTGCGGTCGAGGTCGAGGTCGAGAGCCTGCGCGAATGCGCGAGCGCGCTCAAGGCGAAGCCGGAGTGGATCATGCTCGACAACATGTCCGTCGCGGACATGAGGAAGTGCGTCCGGATGTGCAAGGGCCTCTCGAAGACCGAGGCGTCGGGCGGCATCACGCTCGACCGCGCGAAGGAAGTCGCGGCGACGGGCGTGACGGCGATCTCGCTCGGCTGCCTCACGCATTCGGCGGGTTCGGTCGACCTTTCGCTCGAGTGGAAGGTCGTCTCGTGAACCGGCTGGCGGCTCTGGCGGTGGGCGCCGCCCTGGCGGGCGGCTGTTGCTGCCTGTGTTCCGACAGCGGGCCCTACCCGGCGGCGGTTGACGAGGGCTTCGTCAGCCTCTTCAACGGCAGGGACCTGACCGGCTGGTTCGGGTCGAAAGCCTATGGCGTCGAGACGGTCGAGACGAAGCTCGCCAACGGCACGGTCCGACGGGAGACCGTGCTGGCGTGCTTCCCAGATCGCCGGGTCGCGGGCGACGGCGAAAACCTCCTGACGGAAAGGGAATACCGCAACTTCATTCTGCGCTTCGAGTTTCGGCTGGCCGCGAACGGCGACAGCGGCCTCGGCATCCGCGTGCCGGACGAACGGGCCGACGCGGCGTTTGCGGGGCTGTGCGAGATCCAGCTGCTGGACGACGGCGGCAGCGACTACTACGACGCGGCGGCGCAGAGGGACAGGCTGAACCCCTGCCAGTACGCCGGTTCGATTTTCGGCATCGTGCCGAGCCGCCGCGACAACGTGGGCAAGCAGATCTGGGGCAAGGACAAGAACTTCACGGGCGGCGGCAGCTACGTGCGCAAGCCGGGCATGTGGAACTTTGCGGAGGTCAAGGTCGTCGGAACCGAGATCGAGGTCTACCTGAACGGCTATCTGGTCACGAAGGGCGACGTCGCGGCGTTCAGGGGCGACGGTGACACGCCGGACGGGCGGCCGCACCCCGGCATCCGCAACGCGAAGGGGCACATCAGCTGGTGCGGGCTCAACAGCCCGACGCAGTGGAAGAACATCCGCATCAAGGAGCTGCCCGACGACGCGAAGATGGGCGAGGCCTGTCCGCAGCAGACGATGAAGGCGCCCGCCGGCTTCACGACGTACTTCGACGGCCAGCCCGAGCAGCTGCGGACGATGTGGAAAGGCGTGACGACGGACGAGAAGTTCGACAGCCCGATCGTCCGCCAGGCGGCGACGCCGGCGAAGCGCGCCGAGATGCAGAAGCGGGCCGACGCGCAGCGCGACGCGCACTGGCACGTCCGCAACGGCAACCTCTTCTTCGACGGCTGCAAGGGCGGCTACTCGCTTGCGACGCACAAGGACCTCAGGGACTTCGAGCTGTGGGCCGACTGGCGTCTCCTGTCTGTCACGGGCGATTCGGGCCTCTACCTGCGCGGCGCGCCGCAGGTGCAGATCTGGGATGCGCACAGTCAGTGGGGCATCGGTTCGGGCGGCCTCTACAACAACCGGAAGAACCCGTCCACGGCGCTCAAGATCGCGGATCGCCCGGTCGGCGACTGGAACCGCTTCCACGTGATCATGAAGGGCGAGAAGGTGTCGGTGTGGCTCAACGGCGAGCTCGTCGTCGATGGCGTGACGCTGGAGAACTACTGGGACCGCAGCCGGCCGATCTTCCCGTCCGGGCAGCTGGAGCTCCAGTGCCACGGCGACCCGACCGAGTGGCGCAACATCTTCATCAGGGAGCTGTGACGTCCGGGGTTCCCGGACAGCAGGCGCTGAACGCAGATGAAACTGCTCGTCATTGACGTCGGCAACACCTCCACGGCCGTGGGCCTCTGGACGGACGGACGCATGAGCCGGGTCGGCCATTATGACGAGGGGGTTGACTGTTTGGAGAGTTTGGAAGGTTCGGAAGGTTTGGGGCGTTTGGATGGGGTGGCCTATGTCTCGGTCGTGCCGAAGCGGGACGCGCAGTGGCGTCGTTCGGCCAAGCGGCAGGGCCTCCCGTTTCATCAGCTTTCTTACCTCGACTTTGCGGCGGCCGGCTCACGGGCGACAGGCGGACAAAGGACAAAGGACAAAGGACAAAGGCCGTCCCCCTCCTCATCTCTCACATCCCATCCCTCATTTCTCACCCTTTCCTACCCCCACCCGGAGACCATTGGCGCGGATCGCCTCGCGGACGCGGCGGGGGCGGTGTCGCGCTACGGCGCGCCCGTTCTCGTGATGGACTTCGGCACGGCGCTCACGGCGGCGGTCATCACGTCGGATCGCGTCTGGCGCGGCGGCGTGATCGCGCCGGGCTTTCCGCTCATGCGCGACTACCTCTTCGAGCGGACGGCCAAGCTGCCGCGCATGGAGCTGGGGCGCGGACGCGCCCCGCGCATCGGGCGCTCGACGGAAGAGGCCATGCGCTTCGGCGCGCTTGTCGGCTATCGCGGCATGGTGCGCGAGATCGTCACGACCCTGCGGCGGAACTTCCGCGAAGACTTCAGGCTGGTGGCGACGGGCGGCTTCGCCCGCTGGGCGCTGAAGGACCTCGACCTTCCCTTCGTCATCGACCCGACCCTCACGCTCTACGGCGCCGGCCTGGTCTGCGCAGGGGCGATGTGACGGGCAAGGACACGACAGCCGAAGCCCAGGCCGAGGCCCGGAGGCTTTGACCGTCGCCTGGCGTGCGGATTGACTCTCATGCCGAAGTCCCGGCTTGGGTCTCTGCGCCTGTTCTCCCCGTGCGCCAATTATGGTATAATACGCCACTCACAATCCGAGGAGGACACTGATTCATGCATCCCTACCGTACCCATACCTGCAACGAGCTCCGCGCGGCTGACGCGGGCAAGACCGTTCGACTTTCCGGCTGGATGTTCCGCCTGCGCGACCACGGCGGCATCCTGTTCGTCGACCTGCGCGACCACTACGGCCTCACGCAGGTCGTCGTCCACCCGTCGCGCAGCTTCTTCGGCCTCGTCGAGAAGGCCCACCTGGAGTCGGTCATCACCGTGACGGGCGAGGTGAAGCTCCGCACGCCCGACACGATCAACCCCGACCTGCCGACCGGCGAGATCGAGATCGAGGCGAACGAGCTCGTGATGGAGAGCGCGTCCGAGGTGACGCCGATCTACATTCCCGACGAGAAGGCCGACGAGAGCGAGGACGTGCGCCTCAAGTACCGCTTCCTCGACCTCCGCCGCGAGAAGCTGCACAGGAACCTCATCCTCCGCTCGCAGGTGATCCGCTTCCTGCGCGAGCAGATGTGGGCGAAGGGCTTCAACGAGTTCCAGACGCCGATCCTGACGGCCTCGTCGCCGGAGGGCGCGCGCGACTACCTCGTGCCGAGCCGCCTCCACCGCGGCATGTTCTACGCGCTGCCGCAGGCGCCGCAGATGTTCAAGCAGCTCCTGATGGTCTCGGGCTTCGACCGCTACTTCCAGATCGCGCCGTGCTTCCGCGACGAGGCCGCGCGCGCCGACCGCTCGCCGGGCGAGTTCTATCAGATGGACATCGAGATGTCGTACGTCACGCAGGACGAGATCTTCGCCGTCGTGGAGGACGTCGTCGGCAAGACGTTCAGGAAGTTCTCGACCTGGGTCTGCAACGAGGCCCCGTGGCCGCGCATCAAGTACCGCGACGCGATGATGACGTACGGGTCGGACAAGCCCGACCTCCGCAACCCGCTCAAGTGGTTCAGCATGAACGACTTCTTCGCGCGGGCGAACTTCAAGGCGTTCGCGAACGTCGCGACGTCGGGCGGCCTCGTCAAGGGCCTGCTCGTGAAGGGCATCGTCGGCGTCGAGACGCGCACGTGGTTCGACAAGCGCGAGGCGTTCGTGAAGGAGAACGGCGGCAAGGGCCTCGGCTACATCAGCTGGACGAAGGACGGCGAGCTGAAGGGGCCGATCGCGAAGTTCCTCTCGCCGGAGCAGCTGGAGGAGATGAAGAAACTCGCGGGCATGGAGCCGGGCGACGCGCTCTTCTTCATGGCGGCTGACGTGGACGAGTGCAACCGCCTGTCGGGTCTCGTGCGCACGGACATCGCCAGCCACCTCACGCACCCGATCTGCGAGAAGGACTGCTACCGGTTCTGCTGGATCGTCGACTTCCCGTTCTTCGAGAAGGACCCCGAGACCGGCAAGATCATCTTCTCGCACAACCCGTTCTCGATGCCGCAGGGCGGGCTGGAGGCGCTGAACGGGCCGGATCCGCTCGCGATCGAGGCCTACCAGTACGACGTCGTCTGCAACGGCATCGAGCTCTCGTCGGGCGCGATCCGCAACCACCGCATCGACATCATGGAGCGGGCGTTCGAGATCGCGGGCTATCCGCGCGAGGTCGTCCAGCAGAAGTTCGGCTGCCTCTACAACGCCTTCCAGTTCGGCGCGCCGCCGCACGGGGGCATCGCGCCGGGCGTCGACCGCATGGTCATGCTGCTCACCGACACGCCGAACATCCGCGAGGTGATCGCGTTCCCGATGAACCAGAAGGCGCAGGACCTCATGATGAACGCGCCGAACTACGTGACCGAGCAGCAGCTCCGCGAGCTTCACCTGAAGATTCGCGGCACGGGCAGCGAGGTCGAGGCGAAGTGAATCGCCTGACGTTCACGCTCAAGGCCTGGCCGGTGATCGCGCTTGCGACCATCGGCCTGTGCTTTCTGACGAAGACGGTCGCGGGGTGGCTCGGCATCGACCTGCCCGACCAGCAGAACATCGACGTCGTGCGCCAGTACCTGACGCAGGCGTTCGACTCGCCGAAGCTCTTCGGCACGGCGGCGTTCCTCGTCGCGCAGGTCGTCGTGCTGATGCCGGCGGTCGAGGAGCTTGTCTTCCGGTGGCTGCTGTTCCGTCTGCCGCAGCGGCTTCTGACCCGTCGGAGGGAATTGACACGGGGGACAGGCGCGGCCGGAGAGACGCGCGGCGCCCTTTCGTCCATTCGATCATTCGACCATTCGATCATTCGGTCATTCGACCATTCGATCATTCGGTCATTCGATTATTCGATCATTCTCTTCTCCTCGACGCTTTTCGCCGCCGCGCACTATCTCGCCCAGCCATGGCCGGACGCGGCGTTTCTCGCGCTCTTCTTCTTCGGTCTTGCGCAGTGCTGGATCTACCGGAAGACGGGCCGCCTCTGGTGCGCGATGCTGAACCACGCGCTCTTCAACCTCACGAACCTCGTCCTGCTCTTCATTTTACCTGCCGAATAAAAACTGGAGTCCTGCTGATGCAAACAAAAAAACTTGTCGTGGGCATTTGCCGCTGCGCGTGCCTTGTGTCGCTCTCGGCCTTTGCCGAAATTCCCCTCCCCGAGCATCCGCGTCCCGATTGGGAGCGTGCGGACTGGGTCAACCTCAACGGTGCATGGGACTTCGGCTTCGCCGCCGACAAGCTGGATCGGAAGATCGTCGTCCCCTTCGGCTGGGGCTCGCCGCTGTCGGGCGTCAAGCCGGAAGCCGGGCAGGACACGGGCCACTACCGTCGCCGTGTGACGGTGCCGTCGGCCTGGAAGGGCAAGCGCGTCTTCGTCGTCGTGGGGGCGGCCGACCACGACACGACCTGCACGTTCGACGGGCAGACGCTCGGCACGCACGTCGGCGGCTACGTGCCGTTCGAATTCGAGCTGACGGATCTCGTGAAGTGGGGCGAGGCCCAGACGCTCGATTTCGCCGTGTGGGATCCGAGCCCGAAGGCCGCGCAGGACGGGCACTATCTTTGGGGCAAGCAGGGCTACGGCAACGCGCGTGGCATCTGGCAGACGGTCTACCTGGAGGCGCGCGGCGACGAGTTCCTCGACAGCGTGCGCTTCCTGCCGTCGATTGCGCGGAAGTCCGTCCGGCTGGAGGCGACGCTCGGTGCGCCGGCGAAGGCGGCGCGCGTGCTGCACGCGGACGTGGACGGGCGCGCCTTTTCGTTCCCCGTCGCGGTCGGGCAGCAGGTCGTCACGGGCGAGATTCCGTTGACGAATCCCCGCCTCTGGGATCTCGACGACCCCCACCTCTACGACGTCGCGCTGACGTTTGCGGACGATGCCGTGAAGACCTATTTCGGCTTCCGCGAAGTTGGCGTGGGCAAGACGCCGAACGGCGACAGCTACATGACGCTGAACGGCAAGCCCGTCTACCTGCAACTCTGCCTCGACCAGAGCTATCACCCGGAGGGCTGGTACACGTTCCCTTCGGATGAATTCATGAAGAACGAGATCCTCATCTCGAAGCGGTTGGCGCTCACGGGCAACCGCGTCCACATCAAGGTCGAGGTGCCGCGCAAGCTCTACTGGGCCGACCGGCTCGGCCTGCTCATCCAGGCGGACGTCCCCTGCGCGTGGGGCGACGCAAGCGAGGCGATGTTCGCGGAGCACTGGGCGTGCTTCGAGGGGATGCTCAAGCGCGACTTCAACCATCCGTCGATCTACCAGTGGACGCTCTTCAACGAGACGTGGGGGCTCTTCTCGAACCGCTCGCTCGCGGCAGGGCTCGCCGAGGGCGGTTCGGGCGGACGGCGCACCTACCGCGACGCGACGCAGCGCAAGGTCGCCGAGGCGTACCGCAAGGCGAAGCTCGCCGACCCGACGCGGCTCATCGAGGACAACTCGCCCTGCAACCGCGACCACGTCGTCACGGACGTCAACACGTGGCACTCCTACTGCCCGGGCTACAGCTGGGAGCGGCGCGTCGCCGAGGAATGCGCGGGGACGCACCCCGGCTCGACGCACAACTACATCGGCGGCCACGTCCAGCGCGACGAGCCGATGATGAACTCCGAATGCGGCAACGTCTGGGGCTACGAAGGCTCGACGGGCGACTGCGACTTCACGTGGGACTACCACCTCATGATCAACGCCTTCCGCCGCCACCTGAAGTGCGCGGGCTGGCTCTACACGGAGCACCACGACGTCACGAACGAGTGGAACGGCTACGTCCGCTTCGACCGCACGTGGAAGGAGACGGGCTTTGAGGAGCTGGCGGGGATGAGCCTCGCCGGCCTCCATGCGGACGCCGCGCTCTTCTTCGCCGGCGCGCCCGGACGCGAGACGGGCGAGACGGTCACGCCCGGCGCGGCGGTGACGATTCCCGTCGGCGTCTCGCTCGTGACCGACCGCTACGCGGGACGGTCGCTCACGCTCCAGCGCGAAGGCTGGTTCTTCGATGCGCGCGGTGTGCGACGCACGGAGCCCTTGACTGAAGAGGCGTCGGCCGTCAAGGCGCGGTCGTGGCAGTGCGAAAAGCTCTGGGACGTCGCATGGACGGCGCCGGACGAGCCGGCCAGCGGTTGCCTCGTCTTCACGCTCCTCGCCGACGGACAGCCGGTCGCGACGAACTTCTGGTCGTTCTCGACCGTGGCCGTCGCGGGGGCGGAGCTTCCGGCCGCCGTGGCCGCCGACTGGTCGATCGGCGCGACCAACGTGCTCGGCGACCTCAAGCTCAACGGCTTCGGCAAGGGCTCGTTCACCTTTGCGCTTCCGGCCCCGGCGGCGGGCGGCGTCTTCCGTGCGGAGCTCTCCGCCAAGCGGCTGAACGGCAAAGACGTCGGCGCGACGTATGTCCGCGCGGGACTCGACGACATGCTCGGCGGCGGCACCAACGACCGCTCGAAGAACCCGAACAGCTATCCGCAGACGAGCGCGGTGAAGTTTCCCGCGAACCTGAAGGTCTACGTGAACGGACGCCTCGCGCACGGGCAGGTCCTGCCGGACGATCCGGCGGACAGCCGCGGCATCCTCTCGTGGCTCGCCCAGCCGCACGACGGCCGTCTGCGCGAGGCCGGCAGCTACGGCTTCCTCGTCGAGGTGCCCGTGCGGGCGGAGGACGTGAAGGGCGGCCGCGTGACGGTGCGCCTGGAGTCGGACAACGGCCTTGCCGTCTACGGTCGCGCGTTCGGCCGCTATCCGCTGGCGCCGGCCGTATCCGTGCGATGACAGGCGGGGTCGTGCGACGTCCGCCATGAAGGTGTGCTTTGAGACGTTTGGCTGCCGCCTGAACAAGGCCGAGGCCCTTGAGATGGAGGCCGCCTACCGCGCCAGGGGCTGGGAGGTCGCCACGCAGCATGCGGACGCCGACCTTTTCGTCGTGCGCGGCTGTAGCGTGACGGCGCGCGCCCAACGCGACTGCGAGAAGCTGATCGATCACCTGAGGCGTCGCTATCCGCATACCCCCCTGCGCGTCTGCGGCTGCCTCACGTCGAAAGCGTCCGAGAGTCCCGTCGTTCCCGCCGCCGCACGGCATGATCCGGACGGCGCGTTTCACGTCCCGACGCGCACGGCGCGAGCGTATCTGAAGGTGCAGGATGGCTGTTCGGGCCGCTGCACGTTTTGCATTGTGCCGAAGTTTCGCGGCTCCTCCGTATCCGTGCCGTTCGGCGAGGTCCTCGACCGAGCGCGGCGCTTCGTGGACGCGGGCTATCGCGAGCTTGTCGTCACCGGCTGCAACCTGGCGCTCTATGCCTCCGAAGGGAGGCGACTTCCCGAGCTCGTGGACGCGCTGGCCGCCGTGTCGCCCGACTGCCGCATCCGTTTGGGCTCGGTCGAGCCCGGCGCGTGTGCGCTTGAGACCGTGCGGGCAATGGCGGCGACGGCGAACGTCTGCCGCTTTCTCCACGTTCCCGTGCAGTCGGGCTCGAACCGTATGCTCGCGGCGATGAAGCGTCCGTATCTCGTGCGCGACGTCGAGGCGCTCGTCGCGACGGCGACGAAATTCCTGCCGAACCTCGGGCTTGGCTGTGACGTGATGACGGGATTTCCGGACGAGTCGGACTTCGACTTTGCCGAGACGGAAGGGCTGTTGCGGCGTCTGCCGTTCAACCGCGCGCACGTTTTCCCCTATTCGGAGCGTCCGGGTACGTTGGCGGCGGGATTCGGCGGAGCCGTTCCGAAAGCGGTGCGCTCGGCGCGCGCGCATCGCCTCGCGGAGCAGATGGCGCGGCGTCGCGAGCAGTTCGCGCGGCGGTTTCTCGGACAGGAGGTCGAGATTGTCGTCGAGGACGAGAACAAGACCGTCGGCTGGACGGGCGAGTACCTGAAGTGCAAGACCGTCACGCCGGCGCCGCGCAAGTCCCGTGTCCGCATCTTCGTCACGCGCGTCCATTCGGACGCGACGCTTGAGGGCCGAGTCCTCGCGCACGGCCCGCGCGCGTCGTGAGGCCATCGCGCCGGCTTGAGGCGCTGGGCCGCCCCGCCGGGACGTGAGGCAGATGGACGCGGGAATTGCAGAACCTCCAGGGGCGTCCGACAGGGGACGGGATTTTTGATATACTATCCACTCCCTGAAGTTCGAACCTGGAAGGAAAAAATGAAGATTGACGTTGCCTATGTCGCGGAACTCGCGCGGCTGGAACTGACGGACGAGGAGAAGGCGGTGTTTCAGCCGCAGCTCGAGAACATCGTCCAGTACGTGGAGAAGATCTCGTCGGTCGACGTCGCGGGCGTCGAGCCGATGATGCACGGGCGGCCGCTCGTCAATGCCTTCCGCGAGGATGTCGTGCGCGAATCGCTGCCGGCGGAGGTCGCGCTCGGCAACGCGCCGGCGCGCGTCGGCGACGAGTTCCTTCTTCCGAAAATCGTCGAGGGCGCGGAGAGCTGAGGAAGAGGCGAATAATCGAATTGTCGAATGATCGAATGGTCGAATGATCGAATGGTTGAATGATCGAATGGTTGAATTGTCGAATGGAAAGGTGCGGGAGGCCGCTTTATGAAACTCTATGAACTAGGCATCTGGGAGGCCCAGGAGGGCTTGGCGAAGGGCGAGTTCTCGTCCGTCGAACTGACGCAGGCGATCATCGATCGCTATCACGCCGAAAACGAGAAGATCGGCGCGTACCTGACCTTTGACGAGGAGCAGGCCCTTGCGTTGGCAAAAGAGGCGGATGACCGACGCTGTCCGTCATTCGATCATTCGGAGATTCGAAAATCCGATTATTTCTTCGGGGTTCCGATCGCGATCAAGGACCTCATCAACGTGAAGGGCCAGCCCTGCACGTGCGCCTCGAAGATCCTGAAGGGCTACGTCTCGCCGTATGACGCGACGGTCATCGCGAACCTGAAGGCGCACGGCTTCATCCCGGCGGGGCGCGTCAACATGGACGAGTTCGCGATGGGCTCCTCGACCGAGAATTCGGGGCTGGGCGTGACGCGCAACCCGTATGACCTCACGCGCGTCCCCGGCGGCTCGTCGGGCGGCTCAGCGGCGGCGGTCGGCGGAAACCTTTGCATCGCCGCGCTCGGCACGGACACGGGCGGCTCGATCCGCCAGCCCGCGAGCTTCTGCAACTGCGTCGGCGTGAAGCCGAGCTACGGGCGCGTCAGCCGCTACGGCGTGACGGCGTTCGCGAGCTCCCTCGACCAGGTGGGTCCGATGACGAAGTCCGTCACGGACGCGGCGATTCTCCTGAAGGCCCTCGCGGGGCACGACGCGCACGACGGCACGACGCCGGACGAGCCCGTGCCGGACTACCGTGCGGCGCTGGACGGCGCGACCCTGAAGGGCGTGCGGCTTGGCCTCCCGAAGGAATACTTTGACGTGAAGGGGCTGGACCCCGAAGTGAAGCGCCTCACGGACGCGGCGATCCGGAGGTGCGAGGCGGCGGGCGCGGAGCTCGTGGCCGTCTCGCTGCCGCACACCGAGTACGCGATGGCGGTCTACTACATCATCGCCCCGGCGGAGGCGAGCGCGAACCTCGCGCGGTTCGACGGCGTGCGCTACGGCCACCGCAGCGCGGCGGCGAAGGACGTCTACTCGCTTTACACGAAGAGCCGCGCCGAGGGCTTCGGGCCGGAGGTGAAGCGGCGCATCATCATGGGCACGTACGTGCTCTCGTCGGGCTACTACGACGCCTACTACGGGCGGGCGCAGAAGGTGCGCACGCTCATCAAGCGCGACTTCGACACGGTGTTCGCGCAGGTGGACGCGCTCCTGACGCCGTGCGCGCCGACGCCGGCGTTCACGTTCGGGGCGCATCAGGACCCGCTCACGATGTACCTGAACGACCTCTACACGATCCCGTCCGCCCTCGCGGGCGTGTGCGCGGCGAGCGTCCCGGCCGGGTTCACGAAGGACAGGCTCCCCGTCGGCGTCCAGTTCATCTGCGGCGGCTTCGAGGAGGCGAAGCTCCTGCGCATCTCCAAGGCGTTCGAGGACCTGATGCGCTGACGCGGCGAAGGAGGGCGCCCCATGATCGAGACCTACTTCTTCCAGGACCTGGCGGTGCTGATGACGGCGGCTGGCGTCGTCTCGGTCGTCTTCGCGCGGCTCGGGTGGCCGAAGGTCCTCGGCTACATCCTCGCGGGCGTCGTCATGAGTCCGTACACGTGGGGCGGCAGCTTCCTCCTCGACCTCTCCTCGACGAACACGATCGGCCAGCTCGGCGTCGTCTTCCTCATGTTCGGCATGGGGCTGTCGTTCTCCGCGAAGGACATGAAGAAGATCCGCGGCGTCGCGCTGCCGGCGGCGGTCCTGGACACGCTCGTGATGATCTGGCTCGGCTACGAGGTCGGCACGAAGTTCTTCGGCTGGGCGGACGTGCCGTCGCTCTTCCTCGGCGTCGCGATCTGCGACTCGGCGACGACGCTTCTCGCGAAGGTGATTGGCGAGATGGGCTGGTCGAACCGCCCGTTCACGAAATACGTGCTCGGCACGTCCGTCTGCGAGGACATCATCTGCGTCGGCGCGATCGCCGTCGTGACGGGCTTCGCGTCCGGCGAGGGGATGTCCGCGCTTGCGCTCGTGAAGTCGCTCGGCGGGCTCACGGTCTTCTTCCTCACGGTGCTGGTCCTCGGCTTCGTCTTCGTGCCGCGCCTCCTCAAGTCCGTCGCGAAGCGGCAGGACGACGAGTCGCTCGTCCTCGCGATCCTCGGCTGCTGCTTCGGCGTGTCGTACTTCGCCTACCGGCTCGACTACTCGCTCGCGCTCGGCGCGTTCCTCGTCGGCATCATCGGCTCGACGAGCTGCGTGCGCGAGCGGCTTGCGTCGCTTGCGGACCCGCTGAAGTCCATGTTCTCGGCCGTGTTCTTCGTGTCGATCGGCCTCCTGGTCGATCCGGTCGCGCTTTTCCGCTGCCTGCCGCAGGTGCTGCTCGTCTCGCTCGTCGTCATCGTCGGCAAGCTCGTGAACAACCTCGTCGCCTCGCTCCTCTGCGGACTGGACGTGAAGACGTCCGTGCAGAACGCCTTCGGTCTCGCGCAGATCGGCGAGTTCGCGTTCATGGTCGCGATCCTCTACGCGGGGCTTCAGAATGACGCGACGGTGCCGCTCTTCCAGATTGCCGTCGGCGCGTCGCTCCTGACGACGCTCCTGAACCCGTTCATGATCCGCCTCTCCGACCGCGCGGGCGACTTCGCCGAGCGCCGTCTGCCGCAGGGCGTGCGGCGGATGCTCGTCTCGTACTGGGCGTGGCGCGAGAAGATCCTGGCCGGGAAGGGGTCTCCGACGTTCGCGCGCCTCCGGCTGTCCGCGATCCGCATGGGCGTCTACGCCGTGCTGATGTTCGCCGGCTCGTTCGTCTGCTCGCGCCTCTCGACCTTCGACTACTCGAAGTTCTCCCGCTGGTTCGAGACCTACGACGAGCTCATCTTCTTCGTGCTGGCGAACCTGCTGTCCGTCGCGCTGCTGCCGCTGGCGATCCTGGAGGCTCGGACGATGGGCGCCGCCGTGGCTGAGCTGCTGGCCGGGCGCGGTCGCTCGCGCGTGCTCGTCGCGTTCCGCGAGACGGCGCGCCTCTTCACGATTCTCGTCGCGGCGGCGCTTTTCGTCATGCTGTGGACGGCGATCAACCTGACGATCCTGCCGCACAACCGCCTTGCGCAGTGGATCTCGACGGCCGTCACGCTCGCCGTCGCCGTCCTCGGCTGGCGGTTCCTGCTGCGCTCCGGGCGGAGCGCGATCCTGCGCTTCAACGAGTCGCTGACGGAGGAGGAGCGGCGGCGCGGGCTGGAGCGGACGATGACGGTGCCCCTGCCGGAGGGTTCGCTCCATCGGCTCGTCCTGACGGCGAACTCGCCGGCCGTCGGCGAGACGGTCGTCTCGCTCAACATCCGCGCGAAGACGGGGGCCTCGATCGTCTCGGTCGTCCGCGACGGCCACACCTACCGGAACGTCGGCCCGGAGATCGAGTTCCGCATCGGCGACGAGCTGATCGCGCTCGGCGACGCGCACCAGGTCGGCGCGCTCAAGGACCTCCTCGGCGTGACGGCCTGACGGGGCGGCAGATGCGCCGCTGACGTTCGGGACTGCCGGTGCCCGCGTCCTTGAATGAGGATTCCAGTGATGATCCCTGCGGCGCTCCGGCGCGAGGCGGTTCGGCCTGGCGTGCCGTCGCCGGAGGGCGCGACGTCGGGCGATGCGTTCCCTCAACTCTGCACAGGCCTTGGCGCGGAGCGTAGGCGGCGTCGGAAGTCCGTCGGGGATTCATGGCGCAACTTGCGGAACGTCTTGACGAAATGGCTCTGGTCGTAGAAGCCGCACTCTGCCGCGATCGTCTCGATTGTCATGTCCGTTCCCGCGAGAAGCTGGCGTGCGCGGTTGATGCGGATCGTCGTGAGATAGGCGCCTGGCGTCATTTCGAGGATGCGGGCGAAGGCGCGGCGGAAGGTCGCGGTCGACAGCCGCGAAATGGCGGCGAGCCTCGTGAGCGAGACCTTCTCGGCGAAGTGGTCGTCGATGTAGCGCACGACCCTTTGGACGGCGCCGTACCAGTCTGACGCCTCGCCGGCTTCCGTCAGTGTGCGGTAGAAGCAGGCCGTGCCGATGATCTTTCCGCTTTGGTCGAAGACCGGAAACACGGAGGCAACGCGCGGAGTCGTCGAGCGGTCGGCTCCGTGGGTCGTCAACCGGTTCAGGACGGGCCGCCCGGTGCGGCGGACTTCGCGGTAGAGCTTGAGGTATTCGTTGGCCAGGACGGGAGGGAAGAGCTGGTCGATCCTTTGCCCGACGGCCTCGTATTCGTCGCGGAAGTTGCAGTTCGCGCAGTTCTCGCGGTTGAAGGCCACGATGCGGTCCCGGTCGTCGACGACGTTGAACCGCACGCCAGGCAGGGTCTCCGCAAGGCTGCGCAGCGTCTCGGCGTTCTTGCCAGCACGCCGGAAAAAGGCGTGCTGAAACCGTTTGGCACTCGTGATGGTCATGGTGTGGAAATCCTTTTCGCTCGTGAGCATATTATACACTAAATTCCCGTGAGCATACAATGACATCACGCAGGGGATATGAGATAATACGCGGCATGAGAAGCTTGGAAAAGAAGACGCCTGCGATGGTCGCGAAAAGGATGTCCGCCCTTGTCGGGGCGGCGGTCGTCGCCATCGGGTGCGTCGTCGCGCGTGCAGACCTGTTGGACGAGGTGAGCGCGGCCGACTGCGCGGCCGACGCGAAGGTCTCGGCGATTCGCACGCCGGCGGAGCTGGCGGCGAGGCAGGCGGGCTGGCGAACGGCGTGGCTCAAGGGCCTTGGCGGTCTGCCGTCGGAGAAGACGCCACTGAACGCGCAGGAAGGGCCTGTCGTCAACGGGAATGGTTTCCGCCTCCAGAACGTCCTCTTCGAGTCGCAGCCGGGCGTGTTCGTGGTCGGCCACCTGTTCATGCCGGACGCGGCGGCGTTCAGGCCGCCTTACGCCTGCGTGATGATGCCGCTCGGACATTCCGATCGCGGCATTCTCAACCCGTGCTATGCCGACCTCTTCGTGCGGACGGCTCGTGCGGGGCTTGCGGCGTTTGCGTGGGATCCGCTCTCGCAGGGCGAACGCCGCCAGGGCGAGTCCCGGTTCGACGCGACGTGGGGCGAATGCGCGTGCGAGCATACGCGGCTTGGCGCGCGCGGCTGGCTGGTCGGCTGGAACTTCGCGCGCTTCCGCATCTGGGACGCGATCCGCGCCGTCGACTACGTGCAGACGCGCCCGGAGATCGACGGCACGCGCCTGGGCGTGGCGGGCACGTCGGGCGGCGGCACGATGAGCGCCTACCTTCAGGCCTGGGATGCGCGCATCTCCGCCGCGTTCCCGAACTGCTACGTCTCGTCGCTGCGGGAGGTCTTCGCCGCGCGCGGCTGCCATGACGCCGAGCAGTTCTACTTCGGCCAGCTGCGGGACGGCGTGAACCATGCGGCGATGCTCGCGCTGGGCCAGCCTCGCGTCAAGCTGGCGGTCGGCAGCCGCTGGAAGGACTATTTCCCCCAGCGCGGCGCGGAAGAGACGTTCGCGACATTCACGAACGTCACGGCGCGGCTGGGCCTTGCCGGGCCGTTCTGGCATTTCCACTGCGACGGCCCCCACGGGCTGCCGCCGGCCACGCGCGCGGCGCAGGTGGACTGGATGCGGCACTGCCTCCTCGGCGCCGAGCCGCCCCGTCCGCGCGAGACCTACTGGGCGTTCGGCGTCGCCGCGCGGGGCGTCGCCGACGATCCGGTTCAGAAAGCGCCGCTCCCGTTCCGCGAGGCGGACACGTTCTTCACGCCGACGCATCAGGTGCGTGACCTCGCGGGCTTCCGGAGCGTCTATGCGCTCGTGGCCGCGCGGGCGCGAGAGCTGGCGCGCACACGCAAACCGTTGACGCGCACGGAACTTCGGGCGGCGGTCCGCCGCCGCGCGAACATCCGACCCCTGGCCCGCCTACGCAAGGATGTGGACGTCCGGCAGGCACCGTTCGACCACCCGAAGTTCGGTTGGTGGTACCTGAAAGGCGCGTACGGCTGTCGACGCGAGAACGAGGCGGCGATGCTGGCGACCCTCGGACGGTCTGTCGTCGGACGCGATGCGGAAAACATCATTCTCCGAAGCGCGGCGGACGTAAATGCGCACGGTGGTCGCCCGGTCGAGTTGCGGGCGAAGGGGTGGGACTGCATCGCCGCCGCACACGCGTTCGCGGCGGAGCCCCAGCTTTTCGCCGGCGTCCAGTTCGACGATCCGCCGCCGAGCTGGACGGAGATGGCGACAAACCCCGATCCGAAGGACGACTCGTTCGCCGTCGGCGTCTGGGGGGCGCTGGAGGAATACGACTGGACGGATCTCGTCCCTGAACCTGAACCGAAAGGAGAGAAGGCAAGATGAAGATGACGCGCAAGAGTTTCATGGTCGGGCTGTCGGCCGCCGCACTGCTGGAGGGTTCGCATCGCGCATTTGCGGCGGCCGAGCCGGTTGAACGTCCGTTCGGCGCGGGGGTGCGCCCGCTTGGCTCGCGCATCCGCCGGCTGCTCGCGCGGGCGCTCGACCACGACGTCTTCCCCGCCGCCGTCCCGGTCGCCTACGATCCGGCAGACCTGACGCTGCCCGAGGCGATCCGCATCGGCAAGCGGCTGAAGGAGTACATCTCCGCACAGCCCGTCGCCATTCGCGCGGACGAGGAGCTTGTCGGCTGGCTGCCGTTCGACGGGTCTGTCGAGAGCGACCTCTACCGCCGCACGGGACACAGGGCGTTCGGCGAGGCTTGCGGCGAATACTACCTTCAGCCGAAGGAACGCCTCGCGATCTTCGAATGGCAGCACACGTGCGCGGACTTCCCGATGATCCTGCGGGAGGGCCTTGCCGGCGTCCGCCGCGACATCGCCGCCGCACGGCGGAAATGGGCGGGGAATGCGGAACGGCTAAACTACCTGGCCGGGATGGATTTGGCATTGGACGGCATCGAGGCGCGGGCGAAGAACTGCGCAGCGGCATGCCGGCGGCTTGCGGAGGCCGAAGGGGACGCGGTGCGCCAGGCGACGCTGCTGGAGATGGCGACGCGCTGCGATTGGGTGCCAATGCAGCCCGCGCGCACGTTCGTCGAGGGCGTCCAGAGCGTCTTCTTCTGCTATGACCTCCTGTCGGACGCGATCGGCCGGATAGACCAGTATCTCGCGCCATTGTATTTCGCCGATTTGCAGAAGGGGACGCTGACGCGCGAACTGGCGACGGACTACCTTCAGGAGCTGTTCATCTTCATCGATGCGCACACGCCCCATGCGAGCGGCAACTACGACAAGGGCGGCGAGTGCCACATGACCGTCGGCGGGCTGACGCCGGACGGCAAGGACGGCTGGACGGACTTCTCGCGGCTTGTCGTGGAGGCCGCGATGGCGTGCGACCTGCGCCGGCCGGAGATGTCGTTCCGCTGGCATCCCGGAACGCGGCGCGAAGTCCTGCGGTTCATTCTCGACTGTGAGCGGCGCGACCCGAACAAGCGCATCGCCCTCGACGGCGACGTGCCGCGCGTCACGGCCTACGAGCGGCGGCTCGGCCTTCCGCCGGAGGTGGCGCGCGACTACTGCATCACGGGCTGCAACGAGGCGGTGTTCATGGGCGGCGTCTCCTGCGGCGGATTCCACATGAACGCGGCCCGCTGCTTGGAGCGCGTCTTCACCGTCCGCCGTGCCGACGCGCTCGCCTGCCGGACGTGGGAGGCGTTCGCGCAGGTCTTCGTCGAGGAGCTGAACCACGACCTGGCGGACGCCGACCGTCTCTCGAAAGCGTTCAACGCCCTGCGCGCCCGAGACTGCAACGTCCTGTCGGCACTCGTGCTCAAGGGCTGCATCGAACGGGCCGAGAGTCCGACGCGCGGCGGCGCCTCGCGCATGGTGTCGTGCATCGACCTTCTCGGCACGCCGAACGTCATCGACTCGCTGTGCGTCGTCCGGCAGTTCGTGTTCGACGAGCGGCGCTGCACGATGGAGGAGCTTGTCCGGGCGCTTGCGGCGGACTGGAAAGGCCATGAAGATCTGCGCACGGAAATTCTCGCCCATGGGAGGTTCTACGGCGCGAACGACCCGTTCACGAACGAGATGGCGCGGTTCTACCATCGGGCCGTCGCCCGCTTCGCCGACGGACGGCGGGACTATTTCGGGCAGCCGCTCCTGTTCGGCAACCACACGGGCTACAACGACAACGCCACCAAGTTCGGACGGCTCACCGGCGCGATGCCGGACGGACGCCGCGCCGGCGACTTCCTGTCCTTCGGCAGCGGGCCTTCGGCAGGACACGGCTCGGATGCGGCGACGTCCATCCTGCTTGCGGCGGCGCAGATGGATCCGGAGGGCGTGATGTGCGGCACGTCGATCCTCAACCTGTCGCTGCCGGAGTCGACCGTGACGGACGAGCGCGATTTCGAGAAGGTCGTCGCGCTCGTCGAGACCTACTTCAGGAAAGGCGGGCTCCACCTTCAGCTGAACCATGTCTCGCGGGAGACGCTGATCGATGCGCAGCGGCATCCCGAAAGGTATCCCGACCTGCGCGTGCGCGTCTCCGGGTTCTCGGGCTATTTCGTCCGCTTCAAGAAGACGATCCAGGACGAGATCATCTCGCGGACGGTCTCGCGTCCCTGATGGAAAGGAGGCGAACGATGGAAGGCAGCAAGAGGAGCCGTTCGGCCGTCGTGTTCGACGTCGAGCATTTCGCCACCAAGGACGGGCCGGGCATCCGGACGGTCTTCTTCCTGAAGGGCTGTCCGCTGCGGTGCATGTGGTGCCACAACCCCGAGTCGATCAATCCGGCGATCGAGCGGTATCCGGACGGCACGGTGATCGGGCGCGAGAGGACGGTCGAGGACGTGCTGGCCGAGGCGTTGCAGGATCGGGACTTCTATGCTGCTTCCGGCGGCGGGTTGACGGTTTCGGGCGGCGAGCCGCTGTTCCGCTGGGAGTTCGTCCGTGCGCTTTTCGCGCGGGCGAAGGCAGCGGGCATCTCGACGGCGATCGAGACGAGCGGCTATGCGCCGCCAGCGGCGATCGAGGCGCTGGCGCGCGTGACGGACATCTGGCTGTACGACGTCAAGGGGCTGGACGCGGCAAAGCACAAGGCCCAGATCGGAGCCGACAACGCGGCGATCCTTCGGAACCTTCGCTGGCTGGACGCGCACGGCGCGCGGATCGTCCTGCGGTGTCCGATGATTCCGGGCGTGAACGACTTTGCCGGAAACATTGCCGCGCTGGGGCGTCTGGCGGACGAGCTGGCGTGCGTCGAGGCCGTCGAGGTGGAGCCTTATGTGCCGTACGGCATCGAAAAGGCCCGCCGGCTCGGCATGAAGGTCTACGAGGCCCCGCGTCCGCCGGCCGAATATGGCCCGTCGGTCTGCCGCCGCCTTGCGGCCCAGACGCGAAAGCCGGTTCGCCTCGCGTAAGCCGCCTCAGGCGAAAAGAGGGAGAGTAAATTTGGTATAATGCATCTCTCATCGGCAACAAGTCCGCGTTC
>DCMF01000108.1 GCA_002321305.1 Verrucomicrobia bacterium UBA1629
GGGGGCAACTGCTTTTTTTAGGTTCAACAACGGAACGCCTGCTGGCCGCCCCATCTCCTCATGATTCCGCTCGCACGACAAATCTATGCTGCCAAACAGACAACTTCTCAGCGTCTCGAATAAGGTCGCTTTCTTCGGTTTTGCCGCCTCGTAAGAACGGAGCGAGATGACGACAACGGTCTGTGCGCCATCACGCGAGACGAACTGAGGTTCGCCCGCCCACGCACGGTCAAAGACCGTTTCCCACGAACTTGTCGCGTCTTTTAGAACCCACGCGCCCATCGGCTTTGCACTCCTTACTCTTCCCTTACGGCGCTCATTATACCATATTCTCGTGAGGCCCGCGCGAGGTGAGGACTTTCCGTGTGGTCATCGCGGACGCGGATTTGCTATAATACGTCCCATGAAGGACTTTTTCCGAGGCGTTCGCCGGCACATCGGCAAGCTTGACGCGGGACACCTGCGCGAGCAGTACCTGCTCATGTCGCAGGAGCTCGAATCCGTCGACACGCTGCTGGATGCGATCGACCGCGGCATCGTCGTCCTCGACGAGAACGGCGTCGTGACGCGCTTCAACCCGGCAGCGGAGACGCTGCTCGGCGCCGATCCCGCCGAAGCCCTCCGCGCGCTCGACATGCCGCTCGGCGTCGGCTCGAAGCGCGAGATCGCCGTCTCCTACCCGGAACGGCGCGTCCTTGAGCTTCAGACGATTCCGCTGCAGGCCGGCACGATCGCCTACATCCGCGACATCACGGCGGAAAAGGCGCGCACCGAAGAGGAGCTGCGCGCGGGCGCGACAAAGGCCGTGCAGGATCTCGCCGCCGGCGTCGCCCACGAGATCGGCAACCCGCTGAACGCAATCTCCCTCTCGCTCCAGCTCATCGAGCGCGATCCGACGGACAGGGAGACGATCCAGACCTGCATGCAGCAGGTGAAGCGCCTCGACGGCATCATCCGCGACTTCCTCGCCGCACTCCGTCCGCACCGCCCGAACCTCCGGCCCGGCTCGCCGGTCGAGCCGCTGCGGCGCTGCCTCGACACGCTGCGCGAACAGTTCGTCGAACGCAAGATCCGCGTCACGCTCAACGTGCCCGCCGCCTTGCCGACGGTCGCGCTCGACGCGAACCAGATCGAGCAGGTCTTCTTCAACCTGCTCAAGAACGCGCTGGAAGCGATGAAGGACGGCGGCGCGATCACGATCACCCTTTCGGCGGACGACGAGACGGTCGCCGTCGCGTTCCGCGACACGGGTCTCGGCATGGACGCGGAACAGCTCGCGCACCTCTTCGAGCCCTACCGCACGACGAAGGAGAAAGGCACGGGCCTCGGCCTCATGATCTCGAAGCGCATCGTCCGCGACCACGGCGGCACGATTGACGCCGTGTCGGCCGTCGGCGAGGGGACGACGTTCACCGTCCGCCTGCCGCGCCTCGAAAAGCGCGTGCGCGAACTCGACTAGGGAGAGCTTCGCCCCCAACGTTGCGCGCAAGGCCCTGAAATGGTATACTCACCCGAAATTGCTTTCACCCTTTAGCCTTTTCACATGACCAAACCCAAGATTCTCATCGTCGACGACGAAAAGCCCCTGCGCGACATGCTCGCGAAGTGGTTCGCGCCGTCGTATGACTGCCTCACGGCGCCGGACGCGACCGAGGCCCTGCGGCTCGTCCGCGCGAATCCCGACCTGGCGCTGATGATCTCCGACGTGAAGATGCCGGGCGAAAGCGGCGTCGAGCTTCTCAAGAAGGCAAAGGCCGAAAACCCCGCGATGGCGGCGATTCTCCTCACGGCCTACGGCACGGTCGATCTCGCCGTCGAGGCGATGAAAGACGGGGCGGACGACTTCTTCCAGAAGCCGGTGACCGACCTGAAGGCCTTCGAGCTGCGCGTCGCGAAGGCGATCCGCACGTCGAACCTCGAAAAGGAGGTCGCCCAGCTCAAGAGCCAGCTCGGCACGGAACTGGAGAACTTCACGGGCCGGTCGCCGGCGATGCAGCGCGTCTACACGCTTATCCGCAAGGTCGCCCCGTCTGACGCGACGATCCTCGTCGAGGGGCCGAGCGGTTCGGGCAAGGAACTCGCCGCACAGGCGATCCACCGCCTCTCGAAACGCGCAAAGGGGCCGTTCGTCGCCGTCGAATGCTCGGCGTTTTCGGGCGACCTCCTGAAGTCGGAACTCTTCGGCTACGAGCCGGGCACGTTCACGGGCGGCCTCAAGGACGGCAAGAAAGGCTGCATCGAGGAGGCGGACGGCGGGACGCTCTTCCTCGACGAGATCGGCGAGATCGACATGCCGACGCAGATCGCCCTTCTCCGCACGATCGAGACGAAGTCCGTCCGCCGCCTCGGCGGCGCGACGGAGAAGCCCGTCGATTTCCGGCTCGTCGCCGCGACGAACCGCAACCTCGCGAAGATGGTGGCGGACGGCACGTTCCGCGAAGACCTCTACTACCGGCTGAACGTCATCGACATCCGCATGCCGGCCCTGAAAGACCACCCGGAGGACATCGCCCCGCTCGTCGCGCGCTTCCTGAAGGAGTTCTCCGCCGCAAACGGCGGCGCCGTCACGGGCATCGAGCCGACGGCCCTGAAGGCGCTCGAAACCTATCCCTGGCCCGGCAACGTCCGCCAGCTCCGCAACGCCGTCGAGAAGATGGTCGTCCTGGCGTCCGGGCCGAAGCTGACGGCCGAGGACCTGCCCGTCGAGATTGCGGAAGGCGAGGGACGGGGAACGGGGAGCGGGAGTGCGGACAGTGGACAAAGGACAGAGGACAAACGGGTTGCGATTTCTCGTCTACCCTCGCCAACGCTCGCCGAAACGGAAAAGGCCCAGATTCTCGCGGTACTCGACGAATGCCGCAACAACAAGTCGAAAGCCGCCGAACGCCTCGGCATCTCGCGCCGCACACTCCACCGCAAGCTGAAGGAGTGGTCTCTCGCCTAACCTCCCAAACCTTCCAATCCTCCCAAACCTTCCAAACCTCCCGAACCTTCCAAACCTGTTCATGTCAAACGCCTACTACGACAACCTCCCCACGCAGATGTTCACGCTGCGCAGCCGCATCCTGAAGATCCCGAACCTGAAGCTCATCGAGAAGATCGGCGACGGCGGCATGGCGACCGTCTGGAAGGCGTGGGACATCCCGAACCAGCGGCTCGTCGCCGTCAAGATCCTGAACAAGGAGTTCGCCTCCGACGGCGCCGAGGTACGCCAGTTCCGCGCCGAGGAGCGCATCATGGAGGAGATCAAGCACCCCGGCATCGTCCAGGCCTACGACTTCGACAACGGCAACGGCAACTGGTACTACATCATGGAGTACGTGGACGGCTACACGTTCGCCGACCTGCTCAAGCGCAAGCAGCACGTGCGCGAGCCGGACTGCCTTCTCATCTGCGAGTCCGTCGCCTCCGCGCTCGACTACGCCTGGAACGACCACGGCGTCGTCCACTGCGACGTGAAGCCGGAGAACATCATGATCAACACCGACGGCGTCATCAAGCTCACCGACCTCGGCATCTCGCACCGCTTCGAGTTCAGGGACGGTCCGCAGAAGGCCCCCGACCAGGTTCTCGGCACGCCCGCCTACATCTCGCCCGAACAGGTCTACGGCGACGTGGAACTCGACTGCCGCGCCGACATCTACGCGCTCGGCGCGACGCTCTTCCACCTCGCGACGGGGCGCGTCCTCTTTCCGGGGCTCGACACGGACAACATGATGCGCGCGCACTGCGACGAGGGCACACAGGCGCATGACCCGCGCTTCTACCGTCCCGAACTTTCGGAAGGCTTCTGCCAGATGCTGGAGTTCATGCTCGTCAAGAACCGCGACTACCGCATCGACTCGTGGAAGAGCGTCTTCCAGATGTGCCGCGACATCGAGGCCGGCACGTCGTTCAAGCCGCGCGAGACGGCCAACGCGAACTCGTCCGTCAAGCTCGGCGCAGACTAGTCGGAAAACGCGAGGCGGCGACGCTCCTCGCCGTCCAGATGCGTGAAGACGATGTGCTTGGCCGAGGACGGAATGAGCGAACCCGCCCGCTCCGGCCACTCGACCACGAGAATCGCCCCCTCGGCAAGGTAGTCCTCCCACCCGATCGCCAGCACGTCGTCCTCATTGTGGAGGCGATAGAGATCCATGTGGACGAGGAGGAGTGGAGAAATAATCGAATTGTCGATTTGTCGAATTGCCGAATGAGACAAATGAGGCGAATGAGCCGATATCGCATGCCCCTTGCCAGATTCGATTATTCGATTATTCGGCGATTCGACTATTTTTCCCCGATGTTCCTGCACGAGGCAGAAGGTCGGGGACGTGACGCGCCCGGCGACGCCAAGCGCGGCGGCGAGTCCCTGCGTGAACGTCGTCTTGCCCGCACCAAGATCGCCTTCAAGGCAGACGACATCGCCCGGCTTCAGCTCGGACGCGAACCGCCGCGCAAGTTCCCACGTCTCCTCGACGGAATTGACCTCAAAGACACCCGTCATCTTTCAGCTCCGTGAAGCACCGCTTCAGGTAATCGCGCGAAAACGCCGATGAGTGTGGCATTCTGATCAGATTTCGAGGCAACTCCGTGGGGTCTGTCCCCAAAATTCCTTTTCCACTTTGCCCGGTCACAATCTTCTGAAGCGGACCGGGTTCGGCCTTGAAGACGTCCAGGTACGCGCCGGCGAGACGTCCCGTCCGCAGGGCGTCCACGAGCGCGGCCTCGTCGATTGCGTTGCCGCGCCCGACGTTGATGACGACCGCGCGGCGCGGCAGCTTGCGCAGCCGGGCGCGCGAGAGGAAGTTGTCCGTCCCCGTGTCGCTCGGCAGGGCGAGAACCAGCCAGTCCGCCGTCTTGAGCGCGGCGTCGAGATCGTCCATGTTGCGGCGCGAGAAGCCCTGAACCGAGACGCCCAGCGCCTCCAGCTTCGCGCCGACCGCGCCGCCGACGCGTCCGTAGCCGACGACGACGGCCTTCGTGCCCGCGACCGCAAAGCACCGGTCGCTCAGCTCCGCGCGCGGCCAGTTCGGCACGGCCGACGGCTGCGTTCCGCCGTAGCCCGCATAGTCGCGCACGGCAAAGAAGCCGCGCGCCCACGCGAGGACGAACGCCGCGACCGTCTCGGACATGATCGCGCCGTGGAAGCGTCCGAAATGGAGCGTGACGCCCTTCGGCGCCTCCAGCGAGACGAGTTCGCGGCCCGCCCCCGGCGTCGCCAGCACCTTCAGCTTCGGGGCCTGGGCGAACCAGTCCGCCTTGAAATGCCAGGTGAGGACGTGCGTCGACAGCGGCAGCTGGCGCAGGAACGCGCCCTCGCTCCGCGCGCGCACGATGCGGCTGCCGCGCGGAACGAGCGTCTTCAGAAAGCGAAGCGCCTCCGCATCCACGCGGAAGCACTTCTCCGGCCATTCGAGCCAGACGAGGTAAAAACGAGGGTCGCGAGACATTTCCATTTCTTTTGTTAGGGAAATAATCGAATGATCGAATAATCGAATTGCCGAACAATCAAAAGAGGGAAATTCTGAATCACCCACTCGATCATTCGATTATTCGATTATTTCTCATCAAGGGCCCCCTTGTAGGCGACGCGCTTGACCTTGCCGATCGACGTGCGCACGAGCGGCTCCTTCGCGCAGACGACCTTGCGGACGCGCTTGTAGTCGGCGAGTTCGGCGCACCGCTCCTGCGCGTGCTTGACGGCGAACTTCTCGACCTCCTCCCACGCGGGCAGCGTCCCGCCGTTGCGGTCCTTGAACCAGTCCTCGTTTGGGTAGATGATCGCGCCGACCTTCTCGCCCGGATCCTCGCCCTGCGTGTAGCCGACGACGACGACGTCCGAGATGCACGGCTCCTTCGCGATCGTGTTCTCGACTTCCTCCGGGTAGATGTTCTTGCCCTCGCGGTTGACGATCAGCGCCTTCTTGCGTCCGCGAATCGTGATGAAGCCGTCCGCGTCCATCGACGCGAGGTCGCCCGTGCGGAACCAGAGGCCGCCCTTCCCGTCGTCCTCGAACGCCTCGGCCGTCGCGTCGGGGTTGTGGAAGTAGCCCTGCATGACGATCGGCCCGCGCACCTGGATCTCGCCGACGCCCTGCTCGTTCGGATCGGCGAGGCGCACCTCGATGCCGCCGATCGCGGGGCCGATCGTGCCGATCTTGATGACCTCCGGCGGACACACCGAGACGATCGGCGAGCATTCCGTGAGGCCGTAGCCCTCCAGGAACCGCACATGGATGCGCTTGAAGCACTCCATGACGGGACGCGGACACGGCGCGCCGCCGGTGATGAAGAAGCGGAGGCGGCCGCCGAGCTTCATCTTCACCATGTGCATGACGGGGCCGCGCAGGCCGATCTTCATGAGGAACTGCGCGAGCTTCGACTTCTGGAGGCCCGACTCGATCTTCTCGTGCAGCTTCTCCGCGAGGAGCGGCACCGCGCAGATGACGGTCGGCTTCAGGTCGTGGATGTCCTGCCCGACCGTGCGGAGCGACTGGCAGAAGCACATCGACGCGCCCTTCATCAGCGAGGCGATGAAGTTCGCCGAGAACGAGAAGGCGTGGAAGAGCGGCAGGACAACGAAGAACGAGTCCCTGTGCGTGACGGTGCCGAAGAGCTTGTAGGCCCCTTCGAGGTCGGCGATGAAGTTCCCGTGCGTCAGCATCGCGCCCTTCGGCTTGCCGGTCGTGCCCGACGTGTAGATGATGGACGCGATGTCGTTCGGCCGCGCGACGTGGGCGTCGTACCACTTGCCGCCGCCCGCGAGCCGCAGGGACTCGTAGCCCACGACCTCGATGCGCCCGGCGATCTTCTGCCCCGGGTTGATGACGCCCCCGACGACGACGATCGCCCGCAGGTCGGGCAGGTCCTTCGCGATCAGCATCATCATCTTGAGGTGCAGGGGGTCGGTCGTGACGACGCGCACCTCGGCGTCCTTCAGGATGTACGCGACCTCCTCGTTGCGGAGCTTCGGGTCGATCGGCACGACCGAGACGCCCGTGCCGACCTGCGCGAGGTAGGACTCGATCCACGTCGGGGAGTTCTGCAGGATGAGCGCCGCGTTCTCGTCGCGCGGCTTCAGCCCGAACCGCGTGCCGTAGCCCTCGGCGATCTCCCGCACGCCCTTCAGGGACGCGGCGTAGGAGCGCGTCTTCCAGGCGTCGTCCTCATGGTAGGTGAAAAGCGTTCCGTTCGGACGGATCTCCGCCCATTTCTCGATCAAACCGCGAATCGTCATCAGATGAGTCCTTTCTGTTCCTTGTTGACGCAAATCGTTTTCAGCCCGTTCAGCGGCGCAACGCCCGGACGGCGCGGCGGATGTCGCCCGGCCGGTCCTCACCGGCCTCGCGCTCGACGACGTAGTTGCCCCTGTAGCCCAAGGCCTCCAGCTCCGCGAGGAAGACCTCGCCGCCGACTTCGCCCTCGCCCCACGGCACCTCGTCGCCCCACGTGCCCGGCGTCCGCGTCTGGCGGGCGTCCTTGACGTGAACCTGCCGGATCCACGGCGCGAGGACGCGCACCGCCACGCGCGGACTGCCCTTCGCGTAGAGGATCATGTTCGCCGGGTCGAAGTTGACGCCGACGCCCGGCACGCGCGGCAGGAACGCCGCGAGATCCTCGGCCGTCTCCTGGCCGGACTCCAGCAGCAGCTCGACGCCGTACTTGCGGCATTCGTCGCGCATCCACGTCACGCGCTCGACGTACTTCTTCAGGGCCTTCGGGTTCGACTCGTCGAGGAAGCCCGCGTGCAGCGACATGTACTTGCAGCCGAGCTCCTGCGTCAGGCGCGCGCCCGCCGTCACGATCCGCTTGTTCGCCTCCCAGTGGCGGTCGGGCACGATGCCGCCCGTCTCGCGGATCGTCTCCAGCGTCGAGTAGTCCTCGCCGACCGTGCCGATCATCGTGGACATGAGCACCCATTCGCCCTTCGCGATCTTCTCCTTCACGAACGCGAGCGCCGCCGCGTCCTCCGCCGCGCCGTGCCGCCCGTCGGGCGCGATGAACGGCCCCAGCGCGAGGTGGATGCCCTTCACGTCCGCCTTCGCCATCTCGCGGGCGACGTCCTTCATCGGCAGGCGCCAGCTCCAGCTGCAGACGCCGATGCGCGCGGCGGGTATCGCGACCTTCGGCGGCGCGGAGACGCAACCGGCCGCGAACAGCAGCGCGGCGAACGAAAAGAACCTGATGAATTTTTTCATGGCGGAAATTATATCACGAATCGGCGTTCTGCGAAAGGGTCGACGCATTCCGCTTCGCCCAGATCGCCTGACGGGCGACGCCGAGCAGCAGGGCCGCGTCGTCCTTCGTGAAGACGCCGCGCGAGAAGACGCGGTGGAAGCCCTGCATGAAATGGTCGACCTGCTCCGGCTTCATGAAGCCGATCTCCTCCAGCATCGCCGCCCAGTTCTTCATGAGCTGCATCTTCTGGGCCTGCGGCGCGGGCGGGGCCTTCTCATGCGGCGGCCGGTAGCGTCCCGACGCCGTGAAGAACTCGTAGCAGGTGATGAGGACGGCCTGCGAGAGGTTGATGGACGTGTAGCCCGCGTCCACGGGAATCCGGATGAGGTACGTGCACTGGGCGACCTCCTCGTTGAGGAGGCCCTTGTCCTCGCGCCCGAAGACGAGCGCGACCGGACCCGTCGCGGCAAGCGAGAGGATGTCGGCGGCGCAGTCGCGCGGCGCCTTCACGTGCTGGCGGTAGAGCCCTTCGCGCGCCGTCGTGCCGACGACGGCCACGCAGTCGGCCACGGCCTCCTCAAACGTCGCGAACTCCTCGCGCGCGTCGAGGATGTCGGTCGCGTGCACGGCGAGGCGGCGCCCCTCCTCCCAGTCGTTCTGCAGGTTCGGGGCCGCGAGGCGCAGGTGGCGGACGCCCATGTTCGCCATGGCGCGGCAGCTGGAGCCGACGTTGCCCGTGTAGAGCGTCCCGACAAGGACGACGCGGATGTTCTCAAGCGGATTCATCGAGACGGTTTCCTGTATTCTCTTCCCTGGGTGACGACAGGCTTCCAGCGGTCGTCCTTCTTGACGTCAATGTGGGGCGTGTCGCAGAGGACGCCCCGATAGACGGGCTGATAGGCATCCGGGTTCTCCTCGGACTGCCGGTAGACAATGCACGTGAAGCCGTTGACGAGGATCTGCCACCGCCCGTTGTCCGTCCTGTACATCGTGCCGCGCGCCTGGAAGTTCATGCACTGCCAGGCCTTGAAGGAATCGCCGTCCGGCAAATCGACCTCGACGACGAGCTTGGACTTGAAGTCCATTTCCTTGCCCGTCATGGGCGAGACGAACGTGTTGACGTGCTCGCGCGCGGCGACGCCGTAGTTCACCGTGACGAGATACCCGTCCTCGTCCGAGAAGACGTTCTTCTGGACAATCCGGTAGCTCTGGCACCCCGCCAACGCCAGGATGCCGAGCATGAGAAAAGCACGGACAAGCTTCAACTTCGCCATAAGGTCGGAATTATACCACATTTGCACCTTGACGGGGGGACGGTCACCGGCACCCGTGCCGAATCAGATGAACGGCAGGAGAATCGCGGGCGCGAGGAGGAGCGAGTCGAACATGTCGAGGAGGCCGCCGAGGCCCGCCGGCATGAAGGTCGCGGAGTCCTTGACGCCGACCCAGCGCTTGAGCTTCGACTCGATCAGGTCGCCGAGCGTCCCGACGAGCGCGGCCGTGACGCCGAACGCCAACGCCTTCGGCACGCCGAAATGCGTGACCGGCAGGAACGCGCACGAGACGAGGCACGAGCCGAGGGCCGAGCCGAAAAGCCCTTCCCAGCTCTTGTTCGGCGAGACGGTCGGGCACAGCTTGTGCGTCCGCCCGCGCAGCTTCTGCGCGCCGACGCCGAACGCGAAGCCGCCCATGTCCGAGATCTTCACGATGGCGATCACGTAGAGGAGCATCACGTTGCCGAAGCGCTGGGCGATCAGCGGCAGCACCGAGAACGTGACGGCGAGCAGCAGGCCGAAGACCGCGGCCGCGCCAAAGGCCTTCGCCCGCTCCGTGCGCACCTTCCGCAGGAGCAGCAGCACAAGCTCCAGGCCGGCCAGCGTCGCGAGGACGAGGCAGACGGGACGGAAGCACGCGGCAGGCGCATACAAAATCGCGCACACGGCCAGCGCCGCCGTCGTCAGCGCCGTCAGGATTCGTCGAACAATCGGATTCATCTTTTGTCGTGTCCTTTTCTTGCTTGAGGTCGCATTGCGGCCGGCGTCAGGCCGTCGTCTTCTGCATGTCGCAGAGACGGCGGTAGACGCCGTTCGCCGCGAACAGCTCGTCGTGCGTGCCGCGCTCGACGATCTTGCCGTGGTCCATGACGAGGATGAGGTCGGCGTCGCGGACGGTCGAGAGGCGGTGGGCGATGGCGAAGACCGTGCGGTTCCTCATCAGGTTGTTCAGCGCGTCCTGCACGAGCCGCTCCGTCACCGTGTCGAGCGCGCTCGTCGCCTCGTCGAGGATGAGGATCGGCGGATTGCGCAGGATCGCCCGCGCGATGGCGATGCGCTGGCGCTCGCCGCCGGAGAGCGCGAAGCCCTTCTCGCCGCAGAGCCGCGCGTAGCCCTCCGGCTGCTCCAGGATGAACCCGTGGGCGTTCGCCATCTTCGCGGCGGCGACGACCTGCTCGTGCGTCGCGTTCGGCGAGCCGTACTTGATGTTCTCCTCGATCGTGTCGTTGAAGAGGATCGTCTCCTGCTGGACGGAGCCGACGAGCGTCCGCAGGTCGGCGATCCTGAGCTCGCGCAGGTCCGTGCCGTCCATCGTGATGCGGCCCGCCGTCGGGTCGAAGAAGCGCGCGAGGAGGCCGGAGAGCGTCGACTTGCCGCTGCCCGTGCCGCCGACGACGGCAACCATCTGCCCGCGCCGGATCTCGAAGGAGGCGTGCGAGACGGCGTCGCGGTCGGCCGTGTCGTAGCGGAACGAGACGTCGTCGAAGACGACCCGGTCCGTGAACGCGGCCTTCGCCGGCGCGTCCGCCTTTTCGGGCAGGCGCATGTCGACGTCCATCAGCGACCAGATGCGCTGGAGCGACGCCTGCGCCGTCTCGATGGAGACCTGGAGACTCGCCATCTGCTTGATCGGCCGGTAGATGAGCAGCAGCGGCGTGAGCATCGGGATGACGTTCGCGAGCGTGACGTGCGTGGCGAAGCACCAGACGAGGAACGCGCAGATGACGATGATGCCGATCGTCTCGATCGTGGGACTCACGACGAGGCCCCAGCGGACGGCGCGCATGTTCGTGCCGAAGAGCGCGCGGTTCACCTGCGCGTACTTCTCGTTCTCGAACTCCTCCGTGTGGTAGGCCTTCACGACCTTGACGCAGGTCAGGATCTCGTGGATGCGCGAGCCGACGACGGACGTCTTCTCCAGCGTCCGGCGCGACCACTTGCGGATCACCCTGCCGAGCCCGCAGACGGGCAGCATGAACGCCGGCATGGCGATGGCGATCACGCCGAGCGTCGCGAGCATGTGGTTCTCGATCGCGAACCAGATGATGAAGCAGACAGACACGAGGATCTCGAACGGCGCGCGGCAGAGCTCGGCGAGCATGCTCTGGATCAGGTTCTGCATGACCTGCGGATCGCTCGTCGCGCGGGACATGAGCTGGCCGACGTCGATGCGCCCGTGGAACTGGAGCGACTGCTCCTGGATCTTGCGCAGGAGGTCCTGGCGCAGGTCCATGACGACGCGCGAGGCCGACCACGTGAGGCAGTACTGGTTGAGGAAGATGAGGCCGAGGCGCAGGCAGGCGACGAGCGGAATGCCGACGACCGCCATGAGGACGAGCAGCCCGCCCATCGCGCCGTCTTCCTGCTCAAGCGGAATGCCGAGCCTGTCGGCGAGCCGCTTTGCCGCCGGGTACCAGCTCGGCAGGGTCGCGGACGCTCGCGCGCCCGCCACTGAACCGGCTGACGGCGCGCCCTGCCCCGCAGCGGGCGTCGGCCGAGCGCCTTGTCCCTGTCCCGTGGCGGGCGCGCAGGCGTCCGCCGCCGCCTCGCGCCGCTCCGTGCGCGAGACCTTTTCGAGCGCGGGCTTGACGACCGTGAAGATCGGCACGAGCGTGCCCGCCGTCAGCATGCCGCAGACGATGCCGACGGTGATGCGCAGCCTGTACCGCTTCGCGTACTGCCACGCACGGCCGTAGGCCTCGCGGAACGTGTAGTCGCGGTCGAAGAACTCTCTCTTGTATTCGATTCCCATGTCGTGTCGCTAATTATAGCAAATCTTCCGTCACTTCGCGGTTGATCCGGCGGCGTCCGCCGTCGAAGAGCCACCCCCACTTGTTGAAATACCGGACCATGTTCCAGACGTGGATGCCCGTCATGCGCCAGCTCTTGTAGCTGGCGGCCTCGTGGGCGTGGACGACCGTCGCGCCGGGGAAATAGGTCGCCCGCCAGCGCGACGCATAGACGCGGCGAGTGATGTCGATGTCTTCCGGGTACATGAAGAACCGCTCGTCGAACAGGCCGACCTCCCGCAGGCACGCGAGCCGGAAGACGAGGAAGCAGCCGCACAGGTAGCCGCAGTCGAACGTCCGCTCGTGGTCGGCGGCCCTCAGCTCGTAGCGGAAGTTGCGCTTCTCCGTCCAGCGCTTCGGCAGGAAGCGGCGTCCGAAGAGGTCGAACGGCGTCGGCAGCAGCTTGCAGTTGTACTGCATCGACCCGTCGGGGTTGACCGTCTTGGGCATCACGAGCCCGACGTCCGGCTGCGCCGCGAAGAACGCCGCGATCGCCTCCAGCGTGCCCGGCGCAAACGAGATGTCGGGGTTCACGACCGCATGGAGAGCCGCGCCCGCCGCCATCGCCCGGCGGATCGAGACGTTGTGCGCCGCGCCGAAGCCGGGATTGTCGAGCGGCACGTACGCAACCGACGGGAACGCCGCGGCCAGCTCGGCGCGGAGCGGCCCGTCGCCCGAATTGTCGATGACGTCAAACGCCGAGACGCACGGACTGTTCACGACCGCCTCGACGATCGGGCGGATCTGCGCAAGCGTATGCCGGTAGGTGACGAGCGAGACGGTCATGGGGGATGGGGAGGGAGGGGGTGCCACGGGAGAGAAGGTTTGGAAGGTTTGGAAGGTTTGGGAGGTTGGGGTGGGCGGGGACGTCAGCGCGGAAGGCGGCGGCGGAGAACGGCGTTGAGCGGCGCCCAGGCGAGGAGGCGTTCGGGCGCGGACAGGGCCGCGTACAGCCCATAGGGGAGCGCACGGCAGCACCGCGCATGAAGCCAGGCGACGACCGCCATCGGCCGGCCGCGCTCGCCCGAAAGCCCGACCGGGCCGCAGTCCCGGAAGAACTGGCGCGCCCCGTCATAGAACACGCGCCGCGTCCGCGCGTCCGAGAGGTTGAAGGCCTGGACGAACTTGAGCGCGACGCGCGCCACGAAGTCCGCCGCGAGCTGCGGCGTATAGGCGCCGTGCGCCTTCAGCGCCTCGCGCAGGCTCGCCCACGCGGCGGGATAGCCGCGATAGTCGCGCGCCGTCACGATCGACCCCGCACGGTTGACGTTGTAGCGGTAGACGACCGCATCGACGAAGCCGACGCGCGCGCCGGACAGGAGGATGTCGGCCCAGACCGGCATGTCCTCGAACTTCAGCCCCTTCGGAAACCGCCGCGTGGCGAAGACGGCGCGGCGGTAGAGCTTGTTCCAGGCCGCGACGTTGAAGAGGCGGTCCAGAAGCCCCCGGGGATGCGGCGTCGAGAGCGGCGCGTAGAGGCGTTCCTCGCCCGTCCGCATGTCATGGAGCCTGACGCTGCCGACGGCGACGTCCAGCCCGTCCCGCATCAGCGCCGCGTACAGGACCTCCAGCATCCGAGGCGCCAGGCAGTCGTCCGAATCGACGAACGCGAGGCACGCGCCCGTCGCGGCGTCCAGCCCGGCGTTGCGCGCCGCCGAGAGCCCGCCGTTCGGCTGGTGCAGGACGCGCACGCGCGCGTCCTGCCGCGCAAGTTCGTCGCACCGCGCGCCCGAACCGTCCGTGCTGCCGTCATCGACGAGCAGGCACTCGAAGTCCGTGAACGTCTGGCGCAGGATCGACGCGACGCAGGCGTCGAGCAGCGCGCGGACGTTGTAGACGGGAACGATGACGCTGACCTTCGCCTTCACACGAACTCCGGCCAGACGAGGCGCTTGAGGCGGACCATGGGGCGGGTCGCGCGCGGGCCGAGGACGGCCTCCAGCGCGCGGCGGACCCGGCGCGTGACCTTCCAGCGCAGGGGCACCCACGAGGCCTCGTAGTGGTGGATGCAGTAGGTGTTCGGCGTCAGGCGACAGGCGCCGTCCAGCGTCTTCGGGGCGAAATACTCCTGCGGATAGACCCGGAAGCCGCTGACGGTCTGGACGGTGCCGTCGTCGTCATGCAGCCCGCACGCCCGAAGCTGCTCGGTCTGCAGCTGGGGCGACGGCTTCAGGTTGAGCGAACCGTCCGGCAGCCGGAAATGCAGCCCGTCGTAGGCGTCGCGCAGCGCCCTGACCGTCTCGTTCCCCGCCTCGGCGGCGAAGACGAGCCCCAGCGCCACGCGGCTCTTCGACTCGAAGCCGCAGAACGGCGCTTCGAGCAGCGGGTCAAGCGGCTTCAGCAGCTCGACGTCGGTGTCAAGATAGATGCCGCCGTGCCGGTAGACGATGTCGAGCCGCGCGTAGTCGGGCACGAACCCCCACCGCTTCGCGCGGTAGGCCTCGTCCATGTAGGCGTTCTGGCGGAAGTCGTAGTTGGACTCGTTCCACTCCCGGATCTCCGCCTCCGGCATGACGCGCCGCCACGAGGCGAGGCACTCCCGCTGCTTCGCCGGCAGCGGCGTTCCCCCAACCCAGCAATAATGGATGACTTTCGGTATCATGTCAACAGGTAAATGCGCTTATGATATCAAAATTGTCGTCGACCCGTCAATTCGTCCGGTCAGGCGTCCGCGCCGCCGCGCAGGCGTCCGGCGAGTTCTCGGGCCGTCGCGCGCAGGCCGAACGTGAGCAGGTGGCGCGCCAGGCGCTTCATCGGCCCGCCGGCGGCCGCGTCCCAGCGCAGCGTGTCCGCCACGAGATCCGCGCCGTAGACCGCCTCAAGGGCCGCGCGATCCTGCCCCATGTCGCGCATCAGCCAGCGGATCGTCGGATAGAGCTGCGCGCGGATCCGCGCCACCGTCTGCGCCGGCAGCCCGAGCCGCCGCGCATACGCGACCACGGCCTCGACACTGCGCCGGCTCTGCTCGGCGAGTGTGCGCAGGCGCGCCGCGTCCAGCGTCTCGCGCGTCATCGAGTCGTCGTGGCGCCAGTAGCGGTAGCCCGGATAGGCGATGAAGGAGACGGTCTTCGCGTTGAAGAGGATCGGCAGCAGCCAGCAGAGGTCGTCCGTGAAGTTGAGGTAGAAGTCCGGCCCGACGGCCAGCCCCCGGTACGCCGCGAGAAAGACCGCGCGGCGTATCGCCTTGCCGCAGACCGGCATGAAGATCCGTCCCGACAGCAGCATCTCCAGCGCCGCCGCGCCCGAGACGCGCGCGGCGGGATGGTTGTACTTGACGGGGACGGCCCGCCCCCTGAACTCCTTGACCATCTGGTAGGCGATGACATCCGGCGCGGCGGCGGCCGTCGCCTCCGCGCGGATGCGCGCGACCAGTTCGGGCCCGACGAAGTCGTCGGAGTCCAGCGGCAGGACATACGCGCCCGTCGCGGCGGCCGCGCCCGTCGCCTTGGCCTGGAACGTGCTGCGGTTCCGGTCCTGACGCAGGCAGCGGAAGCGGACGCCGTAGGCCGCGACGATCTCCACCGCGCCGCCCGTCGGCGAACAGTCGTCAACGACAATCGCCTCGAAATCGCCGTCCGTCTGGGCGGCGAGCGAGTCGAGGCAGCGTTTCAGGTACCGTTCGGTCTTGAAGACCGGGATTACGAACGACGCGAATGCCATGCCGTCAGCAACCTCCCCAGCCTGAATGTCCACGAGTTCTCGATCAGCGTCATCGCCCGGCGGGCGACGAGGTCCGGCGGGAACTGCCGGCAGAGCTCCGCTGCGCACGCCCGCCACGCGGCCTCGGGCAGATGCCGGATGCAGCCGAGGTACCATTCGAGCGTCGGCTCGGCGAACTTCTCCAGCTGCGCGACGAGCGACGGGTCGCAGCCGTTGCGCCGGACGAAACCCTCCAGCGTCGCGAACACCAGCCGGGTGTTCGCCGCCGCCTTCCCCATCTTCGCCGGATCCGCGAGCGTCGTCGTCAGCGAATCGGGGTTGACCCGATACCGGTAGCCGGGATAGGCCAGCGTCGAGACCGTCCGCGCGTTCATGAGCACGGGGAACGTCTGGCAGAGGTCTTCCGACGAGTTCAGGTAGAAGTCGCGCCCGACGCCCAGCTGCGCCATCGCCTTTCGGTAGACCGCACGGCGGACGGCCTTGCCGCAGATCGCGCACGGCAGGCGGCTCGCGAAGAGGCGCGCGCGCGCCTCCTCTCCCGTCAGGCGCGCGTCGGACAGGCGCATCTTCGTCTTGCGCAGGCGGCGGCCGTCGTCCATCAGCATCTGATAGGCGATGACGTCGACCGCCGGGCAGGCCGCGATCTCGCGGCGCAGGCGCGCGACAAGTTCGGGCCCGACGGTGTCGTCGGCGTCCAGCGGCACGACGAAGTCGCCCGACGCCGCGTCAAGGCCGGTCAGGCGCGCCTGGAGGAGGCTGCGGTTCGCCTCGTGCCGCACCGTCCGGAACCGGGCGTCGCGAAACGCGGCGACGATGCCCGCCGCGCCGCCGTCGGGCGAGCCGTCATCGACGACGATCGCCTCGAAGTCGCCGTCCGTCTGGGCGACGAGCGAGTCGAGGCAGGCCTTCAGGTACCGTTCGGTCTGGTAGACCGGAATCACGAACGAAGCAATCATAGGCTTCCTCCTTTCATTTCTCCCGTGCCCGCGCGCAGCCATTCGAGGATCTGCGCGCTGACCCATGGCCCGTAGTGGTCAAGGTCGCGGTAGTTCGCGGGATCGCCCGTCACCTCGACGCGATCCTCGAAGTCGAAGAGGCGCACGTTGGGGATCTTCAGGACCTCCTCGGCAAACTTCCGCTTCGCCGCGCGCTGCCGTTCGAGCCGCCCCTCGCGCCGCCAGGCGTCGAGCCGCATCTGGCTGTACGGCGTGATGAACAGGATCAGATCCTTCACGGCCCGTGCCATCGGCACGAAGTTGGCCGCGACGTTCTCCTCGATCCGCCGCGCGTCCGCCGGCGTGAACGGCCGCTGCGGAACGTCCGCGCCGTCCGCCGCACGGCCGTTGCGCACCAGGCCGGCCGCCGCGCCGTAGCGCGTCCGGGACGTATGCCAGCACGAATAGTCGTCGAAGGACGTCATCCCCGCCGGGGCGAAGAGCCCGGCCACGGCCTTCCGGATCGCGTCGCCGTTCAGGAGGTACTTGATGTCGTTCACCGGGTCGTCGTCATAGAGATAGTCCGGGAAGCTCCCCAGGTCCTCCCGCATCCAGTCCTTGTCAGCCAGCAGCTTGTTGTAGTCGATGCCGACGATCGCCAGCTCAAGCCGGGGGTTCGCCGCGCCGGCCGCCTGGACGATGCGGCTCGTCTCGCGGAAGCTCGCCCCGCTGAACGGGACCTTGACGGCCTTCAGGCCCCAGAGACGCTCGACGTCCGACGCACGGAAGTTCTCCGTCATCGACGAGCCCGTCACCAGCGCCCGATAGTCGAAGTGGCGCACGATGCCGTCGTTCTGGCTGCGCTGGTTGTCCAGGAAGTAGGCGAAGCGCCCGATCTGCGGCGCGCGGTAGTGGAAATAGGGGTCGACCCGGAAGACCAGCGCGGCGCAGGCGAGCAGCACGCCGCCGCAGAGGCCGACCGACAGGATGAAACTCGTTTTCGCGCGCATGACCCGGCCCTCAGAAGTTGAAGTAGACGAAGGACGACCCGTTGCCCAGCGAGCAGATCCCGGCGAGCGCCGCGCCCGCCGACAGCAGGGCCGTGCGCCAGCCGGGGCGGGCGACGGCGCGCGTGCTGTTCGGCAGCCCCACGCAGACGGCGAACGCCAGCGGCAGCAGCAGCCACAGGGGAACCGGCTCGGTCACCGTGTGCGTCAGCACGGGGTCCAGCGTGAGCCGCAGGGACGCCAGGTTGCCGAGCATCACCCTGAACTGCGCGAAATCGGCGCTCCTGAACAGCAGCCACAGCAGGTTGGTCACCGCAAACGTCGCCGCCCAGCGGACGAGGCGCGGAATCTTCGCGTCGATCCGCTCCATTTCGCGGTCGCGCACCATCAGCGCGCCGTGCAGGACGCCCCAGAGCACGAACGTCCAGTTCGCGCCGTGCCAAATGCCGCTGACGAGGAAGACGAGCAGGACGTTCACGGCCGTGCGCACGGGGCCGCAGCGGCTCCCGCCCAGAGGGAAGTACACGTACTTCGTCAGGAAGCGCGTCAGGGACAGGTGCCAGCGCTTCCAGAAGTCGCGGATGGAGAGGGCCTTGTAGGGCGAGTCGAAGTTGACCGGCAGGTCGAGGCCCAGCATCCGCGAGACGCCGATCGCCATGTCCGTGTAGCCGCTGAAGTCGAAGTAGATCTCGAACGTGTAGGCGAGCGCCACGACCGCCGTGTCAATCGTCGAGAGCTCGGCGCTCGCCGGGCCGAAGCCGTAGGCGACCGTCCGCGCAAAGGCGTCCGCGAAGACCGTCTTCTTGAAAAGCCCGATGGCGAAGAGCCGCCAGCCGTCCGCGAGCCGGCTCCAGTCGGTCTCGCGACGGCCCTTCAGCTGCCCGAAGAACGCCGACGGCTCCGTGATGGGGCCCATCAGGAGCTTCGGGAAGTAGAAGACGTACAGCGCGTAGTCCCAGAAGCCCACGCGCAGCAGCTCGCGGCGGTAGGCGCCCACGACGAAGGCGACCTGGGAGAACGTGAAGAAGCTGATGCCCAGCGGCACGATGACGTGCAGGGCCTTCCAGTCCGTCTGGAAGAGGCGATTGACGTTCGCGACGAAGAAGCCGCTGTACTTGGCGAACGCCAGCGCGCCGACGTTCAGGACGAGGGACAGGACGAGCAGCGCCTTCCGCCGCCGCCCCTCGGCGCGGGAGACGGCGGACGCGAGCGCATAGGACACGGCGACGCTCACGGCGAGATAGGCCAGGAACGACCAGCCGGCGAACGCATAGAAGAGGACGGACGCCGCCAGCAGGGCCCGTTTCCACCAGACGGCCCCCCACCGCCGCGCGCCATGGCACGCGACAAGCGCAAGCGGCAGGAAGGCGAAGATGAAGCCGTAGGAGTTGAACAGCACGTCACCGCCCTCCGAAAAGCACCGAAGACAGCCTTGGGGCGAGGCGGCGCAGCAGAAGGCCGGAAACTGCAGGCATCCCGACACCCAGGACGAACAGGGCAAGCGAATTCCAGCACGGAAACCGCCTGAACCCACAATAATCGCGCAAGGGCCTCCAGAACTCGAACACGATGGCGTGCATCAGGAAAATCGGAAACGAAAGCGAGACGAGCGCCACCGGCCATTTTTGCGGCGGCGAGAGCTTCCAAAGGACGGCCATGACGACAAAAATGGCGAGAATGTCCAGTGGAGCCGCAATAGCCGGACCGAAACCGCCCAGGCACGCCGGCAAGACGACCAGCACGGCCAAGACGTCCAGCACACGCCACGATGAGGAAGCGTGCCGCAAAACCGAAACCGCCCTGCCGGATCCGATGGCGCAGCCGATGGAAAAGAACAGGAATGCGTTGGGGGACAGAAAGTAAAACCAGAACGGCCCCCATCCCGGAGTCTCCGTCAGCACCTCGGCATAATTCAGGCTCTGGACGTAGGCGTCGACGGCAAACAGGAAGAGCAGCCAGGCCCATCCCAGCCGCTCCACAAGGAACTTGATGAGCGGGCTGAGCAGGACAAGCATCATCAGGCTGCGAAGATACCACAGCGGGACGATGCCGGGCGCGTAAAACGGGTGAAGTCCGAACCAGCGCACCCCCATTCCTCCGGCGCCACGCACAGACAGGCCATTCCCGGCGAGGGCACTGCGCTCGCCGACCCCGACAACCAGAGCGACATAACCGACGGCCAGCCACAGGACATACGGCAAGGCAAGCGACACAATCCGGCTCTTCACCGCGCGGGCATACCACCCGCGCTCGTTGAAGTGACGCGACAGGAAGAATCCCGAAAACACGAAAAAGAGAGGTACGGCGCAGCTGACGACGAGAGAGACGAGATGCTGCAGCGCGGAGATCGGCAGCACCGGCAGCTCGGAATGGATAACGACGACCAGCAGCGCGCACACCAGCCCAAGGTTCGCGACCTTGGCGCTCGTCTCCGGCGTGACTTTTAGGACATTGGACATGGCTAATCAGCGGAGGCGTCCGAAAAGCGAGCCAACGCAAGACCTGATGGCGCGCGGGACTTGCGCAATCAAGTTCCCGAACCGATACGCGCGCGACGTCTTCAGCGTCACATATTCGTCCGCCAGGGCCTGGACGACGGATTGCGGATGAAAGACGTCCGCGAGGATCTCGACCTTTGCCGGGATCTCGGCCACCGGTCCCTGCAGGGCTTCCTCGACAAAGAACTTTTCGCAACGCGCGATCACCCGTTCCATCGCCAGGCGCTTTTCGTCGGCGCCGACCAGCCCTGCGGCCATGCGCCGGACTGTTTCATGCGCCGTCCGCGTCTCCTCGCCGGCCCGTCGGTATTTCGACAGGGACGTGCGCGTGGCCGAGATGGAATCCCGATTCTGAAAATAGACATAGCCGACATAATCGAGGATCGAGACCGTGTTTGCGCAGAGCAAGATCGGCAACGTGCTGAAGAAGTCTTCGGACGTGTTCACGTAGACGTCCCGCGAAGAACCCAGGCGATCCATCGCCTGGAGGTAGACGGATCTCTTCACCGCCTTGCTGACAATGCTCCACGTCAAGCGGCCGTCGGCAATCCCCTCCATGTATTCGACGGCGGAAAGACGGCAGGCGCCCGGCTGGCACCAATGGTCGCGTTGGCTTCTTCCGTCGTCGCAGCAAATGCCGAAGGACACGAGATCCGGAGCGACAGGCCCCCGTCCGATGGCCTCGCCAATCTTGGCAAGCGCATCCGGACGAAGCCAGTCGTCGGGGTCGAGAGGCACGACATAGTCGCCTGTCGTGTGGCGAAGGCCCGTGACACGGGCCTGGAAGCATCCGCGATTCCGGTCTTGGCGCACATACCGCACGAACGAGCCGAACGGCCTGACGACATCCGCACAACCGCCGGGCGAGCAGTCGTCGACGACAATCACTTCGCAATCCGACTCGGTCTGCGCCCGGATGCTTTCGAGACAGCGCGGAAGGAACTTTTCCGTGCCATAGACAGGAATGACGACAGAGAACTTCATTTGCCCCCCAAGAAAGTCTTAACATGTCGTTTGAACACAACCCAAAGCTCATGAAGCCACCAGCGACGGATCATCCGCGCCATCTCCCGTATCTGCGCATGCGTCTTCGCCGAGGCGCCCAACGTCTCCGCAAAGGAAAGGACAAGCCCCTCGGCCTCGTGCGTGTCCCGCAGCGCCTGGCGCACCTTTCGACCGGTGATGCCCCGACAGACAGACCCATCGCCTTGCCAATAGCGATGCCCAACGTAAGGTATGACCTCAATTTTCCCACTGATCAGAATCACCGGCACAATCGCGCAAAAGTCATCAGGCGCCAGCACGCGCGTCGTGCGCAATCCGGGCGTCCTGCTCCATGTCTGCACAAACAGCTCTCGCCGAATCGCCTTTGCCCAGAAGTTCCACTGCAGCCTTTTCGCAAGAAGGCGCGCCATCACTTCGGACGGCGAATAGATCCCCGGCTCATACCGACACCAATGCGGCTCAATCTTACCTCCCACATCCTGCTCGACATTGTAGACGATCACATCGGCCCCATGCCGGCTCGCGGCCTTGCGGAGTTCGGCGACAAGCCCCGGCAGAACGTAGTCGTCGCAATCGACGTCAGCCACATAGATCCCCTTCGCCGCCTCGATGCCCCGCAACCGTCCCTGATAGGGCCCAAGGTTCCTGGGCTGGCGCACATACCGGAACCGCGCATCATATCGAGAAACAAGCGATTCCGCATTTTCCGGCGAACAATCGTCAACGACAATGACCTCAAAGCCGCCATCCGTCTGCGCGACAAGGCTGTCAAGCGCTCGCTTGAGGAGCGAGAGCGAACCATAGAACGGTATGACAAACGAAATGAGAATGTCTTCTTTCATGGATCCTGAACCTTCAGAGATAGTCCTGCACCTTCTGTCGCGCAATCGGCACCAGCAACTGCGACAGCAGAAACGACTTTTCCGCAAGCCGCATCATCCGCTGCCCCCACAGCGACATGTCCGACCAATCCCAGCGGCCTCCCAGCTTGTTGAATGTGCACCGCCAACGTTCAAACGCGCGCCGCGAGAGCAGCCCGGAAACCGTCCCCCAGAAAAGAATGGCGCGAACGAGGTTTCTCCGGGCAGGGACGCCACACGCATTCGGAACACGCCGAGTCAAGATGTCATACACGCGAATATGCTGGTCCACCAACCGACGGACATTCCCGCTTCTCGTCATCGAGTTCGCGTTCACGCGATAGTGGTAATAGGCCCCGCTCACGCTCGTCAACAGCCGACATCGAGGCAAGACCTGCATCGTATGACAATAGTCTTCGGCGATGCTGATCCCGTCAGGCCACTCCATGGACGACAAGTCAACGCAACGCCAGCGGAAGATCTTCGTAACCAGAGAATTAAGCCCCGGAAGCGCATCCATCTGCAGCATGGCGTCCATTCCACTCAGGGACAGGCGGTTCGGGCACTCGCAAACGACGACACGCCCGCCAAGATATCTTTGCGTCGAGCAGAGGACGGCATCGGCATCCATTTCCTCCAACCGAGCAATCATCTTGGCATACAGGTCAACATCCAGCCAATCGTCCGAATCGCAATGCGTAATCAAGCCTCCCGTCGCCGCCCGAATCGCCGTCTTGCGCGCAGCGACAAGCCCCCGGTTCGTCTCATGCCGCAGGAACTTGACATGGGGCTGACGTTTCGGATAGTCCTTCAGCACACGCCGAACAATCTCGATGCTGTCGTCGGGCGTCGCGTCATCGACAAAGATGTACTCAATGTCCGCGTAAGTCTGCTCGAAAAGCGACCGCGCGCACTTCTCGACATACGGTGCGACATTGTAAACAGGGATACAGACGGAAAGTCTCATTTTGCAACCCCATTCTCAAGAACTTCGACTTGAATATTTTCGATCAAAGTCCTATCAATGGCATGATTATGCCGTACCACAAAAAATTTCCCATGCGACGTCTCCAGGACAAAACCCCTTAGCGCACATCCACTGACTATTTCCTGACGCGGAAGGCCCTTTGTCCACGCACAGACATTTCTTCGCAACAACATATCCACATTCTCCTTCATCTTCTCCTGCCGCGACGGATTGAGGAATCCTGCCGCCCGATAACGAGGACGAACGACGATTGACTGTCCGTGAACAAACGCCGAATCGCGACAAACGCCGACAAGCACATCCTCATTCGGGTCTGCGTACCATTCGTCTGCGACCGACAGGCGCTGAAGCCGATTCGTCACGATTCCATCGCCCGCCCAGACATTGGCGTACGTCCACTCGTCCAGCACTATCAGTCGCGACAGCCCATAGAATTTCGACAATGCCTGGTTGACATACTCTTCACCCGTCCCCCACTGCACCAGCCCCAACAGCGATCGATCGAGCGACGAACGTCTGCAGACGTCAAGATAGCCGCCTCGCACAACCCCACTAGGATTGGATCGCCACTCCCTCATCATCTGGGCATAGGCCTCATTCCCAAACCTTGTGGTCATTGCCGTCTGCGCCACCACCACCAGCGCGACTGCCGCCGACAACCAAGCAATGGCCCCGCACAATCTGGGCCATTTCCCATCTTTGAAAAGCACCCTAACAGAAAACACAAGTGCCAGCACCTGCGCAAACCAGGATGTCCTTCCGATTCCGTCCGTCAATGCCATGGTCAACGTCAAGTTGACACCAAACGCACACGCCCACATTCCATCTTCGCAATCCAAGCGCGTACGCAAACGCCGCGACAGCACAAACACGCAGATGAGCAGCAACGCGATCGGAATGAACGGGCGATCCTGGCACAGATGCACGAAATGAATGGCCTTCATTCGCAGAAGCAGCGAAAACGGACAGTCTCCCCAAAACGATCCACGAACGGCCGCCCTGACAAAGTTGCCGGGCGCCAATACACAAGCCAGACCGCCCCCCCAACAGCCCAACGTCAACGCGCCCCGACAGACATCCGACAACCCGTTGACGCCTTGACGACGAAGACTGGAAATCCAGTAGAGGACAAGACAGATTCCGACGGTCATCGCCACCATCTCATGTCCACCGACGACAATGAAACCGATCAACGCCCACATAGCCCCTTGGCAAAGACTGGAGGCTTGCCTCCAACGGCAACCGAGCCCGTTCGCCCTATAATACGGCAACAGGCCAATCCCGGCAATCGCAAGCGCGCAAAGGTAGGAAAAACTACCCGACATCCAAAGGACAGCCTCCGGATCCAAGGCAACGAAGAACATCAGAAAATAGATCAAGCAGAATGTGCTTTTTCGACTGCCACAAGCCACCCATACGCAATGCGAAAGCGCCACCCACAAAGAGGCGTTAACCGCTGCGAACACCCAACGCGGCAAACAAAGCAATGGGAACGTGATCAGCCAAGCCAAGAACCGCCCACCCCACTTAAGATAGAGGAATTGACAGTTCATCCAGTACGTCTGCAGGAAATCAGGTATGCCCCAGAAATCCGAAAACGACGGAAAATGTTCTGAAAGTGTCGGAAAATGTTCAGCCGCACACTCTCCAAACATCTTCAGCATCATGCAGAAATCATCGGAAAGATAGGGTGACAGCCAAGACAGCCAGCACACGGCAATCCAAGAGGCCATCATCACGACAATACGGCACACACGAAAATCTCTCACCTCAATCCCTCCTCTCGTTTGAGACATCTGCAACACCGACATATGCCAACAGAAAACGAAACGCTGAAAACCTGCTTGGGAATCGTCTCGCGCCCAACGACAGAAACTCCTTTGCAATGTCCAACTTAAAAGCTATCAGAAGAAAAGCATAGACCAAGCCAGACCCACCCCACACGGTCATCAGGCGAAGAATCAGACAACATACGCTATCGCCGCGAATGGGGAGGCCAAGCAACATGCCGCCACCACATGCAAGCGCAAAGGCTAAAACCGTCGGCAGCACATCCAATGCCTGACAAGACAGTTCGTACTTGACTGTGCTGCGTCCAATCAGCATGTCAATCAGCGTAACAATGGGCCAATAGGCCAAGGCCATCGATGCCGTCCATTCCAGAATGCCAAACGGAAGCACCGCACAAATCAACAGCAGTGCCAGTCCTGATTTAACCACCATCATTTTGAGCACTACATCACTCCGTCCCAAGGCAGTCGCCGCTTGAATGTTTACCCCGCCGAGGCAAGCTATTGCAGCCCCGACACAAAACAGGCGCATATACGGAACGCAGGGCAACCATTGCCGCCCGTAAAGCAGCAGAATGCAGTCATGAGCCGTCAACGCCAAAAGAACCATGACTGGCGCGACCGTCGCGACATTTACCTTGAGTAGCCTGCGTATTGAGTTTCGCAATCGGGGGAGGTCATCATTCATCTTCGATAACGCCGGGTAGGAGACCTCGATGAGCGCGACATTCAGGTTGTTCTTTATCAATTCAGGAAAATTGTTGGCCTTATTGACATAGGCCAAACTCGCGCCAGAGTACATTCGGCCTATGACAAACCCATAAAGATTATTCATCCCGACGTACATCAACTGCGAAACCATGAGTTTCCAGCCGAAAGCGTAGAGCGGCTTGACTCGCGCCAGACTAAATTCCAACCTGGGCTTCCAGCGAACAAAAAACCAGCGCGCCACCACACCTGCCACACTGGACAAGGAAGACGACCACACCAAGGCCCATACGCCCCCCCCGAAAAAGGCCAAAGACACCCCAACCACTGCCGAGGTCATTGCCGTAATCAGTGACACCCGGAGGACAAGATCAAAGCGCATCTCCTTTAGGAGTTCCGCGCTTTGAACGGAATTAATCGCATAGAAAATCAGATTCGCCCCCAAGACACGCAACACGCCCTTCAATTCCGGCATTCGATAAAAATCTGCAATCCATGGCGAAAAAGCAAATAACGCCGCATACGCAACGCTCGCAATCATCACGCTGACATAAAAGACAGAAGAGAAATCAAGGTCGTCAGCATTCTTCTTCCGAATCAATGCCTGTCCAAAACCCGATCCAACCAAAACCATTGCAACATTCAAGAACACCATCACCACAGCGACGGAACCGTAGTCCTGTGGCGTCAAGAGACGCGCAAGAATCATTCCAAGGGCAAAGTTCAGCCCCTGGACGCAGAACTGTTCCAACAGCACCCACGCGGCCCCACCCAAGACTTTCTGTGCCAACCCCTTCTCTGACATGTTATTTACGGTCAACCGCCTTAAACACAATGTTTGCCATGAAAAAATTGAAGCCCGTTGTCACGGTCAAGACCAGAGAGCTCAATAACACGGGATTGACGGATGGGAACATGACGACGAACAGCTGCAACAAGCCTGTTCCTAAAACCATTCCGACAGAATAAGCGACCGCGAAACGGCATCCTTCGTTGATCGATGGAGGCCGACAAAAGACCAGCCATGCATTCGCGAGATACGCCAAAGCCACCGTCACGGCATAGGCCATTGCATACGCGACACGGCAATCTACGCCCAAGCGTTCAACCATCACATAAATCAGCCCCATTGACAACAACGTGTTGCCAAGACCGATCAGCGAAAAGCCTCCGAAGCGCTGAAGCAGACCTCTAGCGGACGTCATCGTCTTCCTTTTCTCGGATGATATAGCCCGGACGACCTTTGACCTCTTCATAGATGCGCCAAATGTATTCGGCAATCACCCCCAGCGACAACAGGAGAAGGCCACCAAACGCACAAATGAGGACGACCAAGAAGGTCCAACCGGGGATGCGTCTTCCCCAGAAGGACGAATTCCCCCACAGGGCAATGTAAGAGTAAAACACCCCTGCCGCCAAGGCCCACAGGAACGACACCCAGCCGACCATCGAGATGACTCTAATCGGAAAAGTCGAAGCAGAGAAGAAATTGTCTTTTGCGAGGCGCAGCTTTTTGCGAAATGTCCAGCGGGACTTGCCGCCGTTCAAGCCAAGAGGCCGATGATACGGCAGGAAATACGGGTCGAAGCCAAGGCGCAGGACTTCCGCAATGCTTGACGTGTTGATCGGATGAATCCGCGCATTCAAAATGTCAACGACCTCGCGGTCAATGAAGAAGAGATCCGCTCCGCCAGGCGGATAGCACACGTCCGTCACCGCGTTCATCAGGCGGTAGAACGCCCTCGACAGCAATTTGCCAAGCCATGCGTCATCTCGCTGCGCCCGGCAGGGAATCACGATCTTGTGTCCCTGCTGCCAAAGGCGATACATCTCGACGACCGTGTCGTAGGGCTGCTGCTCATCATCGACCATCGGCATTGCACACGCGCCACGACACTTGGAAAGCCCGGCAAATATCGAATAGTGCGAGCCAAAGTTGCGACTCAACCGATACGCGCGGACATTCGGGCACTCCTTTTCCAGCTCGCGCGCCACTGTATATGAACCGTCTGAAGAGCCGTCGTCCATCACGACAAGCTCAAAGGGAATGTCCGCGGCCGACAGAGCCGCGCCAAGGCGCTCATGGCAACGCCGAATGCGATCCGCGCTGTTGTATGACAGCAAAACGACAGAGAGAAGCCCTGGCGATTCCGGCTTCATGTGCGCCCCTCTTTCCACCAGCGAACGCCTCGGCGAAACGCATTGACACCAATCACCGGGACTGCGGCCGCCAACAGGAAATCTACGGAGCCAACCGGTGGGCGAACAACTGAAACTAAAGGTCTTGATGCAATCGTCGACAAAGCAAAATCCCTTTCACCTGTCTACCGACAGGACTTGCACGGAAGAGTACCAACCGATCCGATGAAATGCCTCTAGTCCGAACGAACCGCGCTCGAACCACCCGTGATAGCTTTCCCAGAAATCAGAAACAAATGAGGCCACCCCGTTTCCCGGACGGGAGAACGTCAGACCTGAACCTCCTCCATAACGAAGCGTATAGGAACACCGAACGCCGAAGATCCAATCCGCAAGAATCGCACTGTCAAAAGCCGTATTGACAAGCGTAGCCAACGGATAGGCCGTCGTCGGCCCAATATCCTGATAGGCGCAAAGTTCGCACGTGTCCGCACAATACGCCTCGCACACGAACCATCTGCCACGCGCATGCTGGAACCGTTCATACGGGCGCATCATTCGCAACTCAAGCAATGTTTTTGCCGCGCCCCGGAAATCAACCGCCAACGGGCCACTTTCACCAAGAACGGAACATCCGCTCGAATCCTGCAGCAACTGTCCGAGAGGCAGTTCGCGTACACAAGATGGCAGTAGCCCCCCCGCACGACGAGAGGGGCGCAACAAGCTCAAGCGCTGACAAAACTCATTTTCATCTACAGCAGGGCGACACCGAAAAAACAAGTCCTGCAATGAAGATGAAGACAGGATCTTGACGTCTGCGTACAACTTCTGCGTCCGTAATTCATCCAGCTGATATTCAAGCGCCAACGGCAGCTTTGTCGCGCTATCTTCCTGAAACAACCGATCCAAGTCAAGGGACGGGCTTGTTGTCGCCTGTGCATCTGGACGGACAAGCACAAAGACGGAACATTCACTGATGTCACAAAACGAGAGTTTCGGCGCGAACCTAATCTTGAACAGTGCCAGACTGTCAAAAGCCTTCTTGCGAAGACCTGCCGCCTGGTTTCTCGATTCGTCCTTGAATTCAATGAAGTAAATGCGCCCGTCCGCACCTATTGTCACCGCATCGACCGAACACCAGCCCCCCGCCCGCAAACGACAGACATCGCCCTTGACGGCATCCATGTTACACGCCGAAACAAGTGGCAACCGATCCGGGAACGGTATGCCCGCCTCCGTCTGCGGATGGACATGGACCGCGAGGTCCTGAAGCTGCCGCCATTGAATAGACATATCAATCGTGTTGTTCCGCAGGTTCACGGCTTTCGCCGCGGACCAGGCGAGCATAGGGAATGGTCATCGCCTTGAAGATCTCCTCGATGTGGTCAGTCACGTCATGTGTTGAATACATTCGTCCGCTGTCCACCGACACCATATTGTAATAAGAGCAGACATTCCCTCGTTCCAGACGATCTGCGTAGACCGAGATCGCCTTGAGAAAATGCGGGCTGTGCGTGTTGAGCAAAAGGCGCATGTTAAACTTGGCATTCAGCAAGACGAGAAACTCGGCAAACCGAATCTGCCATTCCGGATGCAGATTCGATTCGGGTTCATCGATAATCAACAGCCCAGAGGGCGAAATCGTGCCGTTCGTCAAACCCCTCAATATCTCGGAAATCGATTTGGCCCCAGATGCGACATTCAGCAAGGAAACGCTTTGGGAGACGTCAAGATCCTTGAACACCAAGTCCCGATCCAGCTTCTCAATGCGCCCATTCACCAGATCCACCATCTCCGAGACAAGCGCATCGACCTGCTCTTGCCGCTGAACCTGTGCCAACGAAAGCGCATCATCTTGCGGATTTGTGTAGAGAATTCGATCCCAATCCGACAATTCGCCAAAGCCATAGCGATTCCACGAGGGACGGAATCTCCGAAACGCTCCCCCATGAGCGTATTCGTCCAGCTGATGACGAGGCTCTAGATAAACCGGCGTCAACGCACGATTACCGCGAATCCCCTCGTGTTCGGACACCCGCCCCCGCATCAGCTTGATGCGGCAAGAACCCTGATTGTCGGAAACCATCTCCACAAGCGACTGCGCATCCGGTTCGCAGAAAGTTCCAGCCTGCGCATCAAAGGCACGGCTGAAAGCCTTGTTGACGACGAACTTCTCATAAATGTCGTCACCCGTATCAATAACGGCATAGACCTTCTCGGCGATAGTCGGCAACAAGGGCTCAATCTGCTTTTCAAAAGCGGCGAACTTCGATGCATCGTCCATGTCATATCTGCGAAATCTCAAATTGTCCCAGATAAATCGCACGACAGCCTGTCGATCTTTCCAATATGACCGATCCGTGTATTTACGGCAATGTTCTACCGTCGTGCGTGCATCGTTAAAATACAACACCGGGAGTTCCGCTTGCGACAAGATCTGCCCAATCTCGTCAAATATGCTACGCGCGCGCTCGATGACAATCTGGCTCTCCACGCCTTGCAGCAGCGACTGCATCACCGTTAGCGCACGGCTCACCGTGCTCTTGCCGCACCCATTCGGGCCGGAAAGGACTGTGATCCCGTCCACCCGAATGTCCGCAAGACGAACTTTTCCAAAATTTTCAAGGACAAATCTCATATCGGCAATTCCACCAACATGGGCGCTATTATACCATATTTCCCGCGCCTCTACTGACCATCGAGAACTTCAACTACGAGAATCGTTCCACCAGCGAACGCCTCGGCGAAACGCATTGACGCCAATCACCGGGACTGCGGCCGCCAACAGGAAGTCTACGGCACCAACCAGCGGGTGCGCCCACGGAATGACGCGATCAAGCGTCATCAGAACCAGAACATGATAGAGGAAAATCATCATCGACTCTCTCCCGACCGCCAAGAGCGCTTTCATGGCCAAACTGTCAAGGCAACGGGGTGATGGCGGAAGCGCACGAACAAGAAAGAAGACCGAGAGCGCGACCAGAAGCCAAAGGCCGCCGCTCGGATTCAAGTTGTAAAGGGCGAATCCAAATGTCCTGTTGAGTGAACAGATCAAGTTTCTCGCAGGCGCACAGCCAAGGACAAGAGAGAAGGCAAGTCCGGCAAGACCAACCCAGCATGACATGCGACGACTGGGCTGCGGCCACAGCGAAAACGCCATGCCCAAGGCATAGGCCAACAGAAAATAGCCACCGAAAAGGCACTTTCCGGCGCCATAGGCCTGCTCAAAGACAAGCGTATGGCGCGTCATCCAGTGCGCTGCCAGCGCAATAGCTATCAGGGCCAGCCATTGGCATCGACACAGGGAACGATACAGTATCGGAGAGATCGCAAGCAGCTGGACATAAAACGCCACAAAGTAAAAGGGGCCCACCGCATTAAACGAGACGCACTCCCGGAGATAGTCCGACAGGGCGAACGACTGCGTGCCGACAACGTGGAAAACAAGGACCGCCACCAGATAAGCGCCCAGCAGGCATCGGATGCCACGCCAAGGAACAGACGACAAAAGAGAATCGCCGACACGCCGCGCTTGCGTACGGCCCGCATTGTAGCCGCCGATCAGGACGAACAAGGCAACAGAGAAATACGACCACGCCACACAAAGGGGGCGTCCGATACGCGGTTCAAAAAACGTGTGATCAACGAGAACCGCCAAGATGGCGATTCCCTTGACGAGGTCTATCCACGGCTCTCTCTTCGTCGTCACGTTGAACCTCCCATCAGACAGCGCACGCCGGATTTCCGACAACCGTTGCATGGGCCGGAACGTCGCGCACGACAACAGCCCCCGCGCCGACAATGGCGTTCTCGCCGATCGTGATGCCGGGGAGAATGACTGCACCCGCCCCAATGGACGCGCCGTCTCTCACGACAGTCGACAGCAGCGTGCGCCGTGCGTCATGTACGCCCGCACGGGGATAACGGTCATTGCAAAACGTCGCATTCGGTCCGATGAAGACATTGTTCCCGATTCGCAGGCCATCCCAGAGGAAAACGCCGCATTTCAGGCAGACATTGTCTCCAAGAACAACGTCATTCTCGATGAACGTGTGCGCACAGATGTTGCAATCCCGTCCTATCCGCGCGCCTGACAAGACCACGGCATATTGCCAGACACGGGTACCCTCGCCGATGTACGCACTTTGGACATCTGACAGCGGATGGATAAACGCGCTCACGACGCACCCCCTGTCCGGGCTTCGCGCACGAGCCGCAGGAAACTCGGATAGTCGCGCACATAGTCCGCTTCGTCGTAATGCTCGCTCGCCAGGACAAGGAGAACAGCGTCTTTCGAGAACTCCTTCATCTGATGCCAGACCATTCCTTCGATCAAAAGCCCCTTGTTCGGCCAATCGAGACGACAGGAGGACTTCGTGCCGTCTGGCATCTCGCACTCGATCGTGCAAGCCCCCGACACGCAAATCAGCATCTGGCGGGTCTTGTGGTGGGCGTGACTGCCGCGAACAGTCCCAGGCGTCGTGTCGAAAATGAAAAACGTCCGCCTGATCTCAAAGGGAACGAGATCCGTACACGCCTCCTGGACAATCAGGCGCCCACGTGCGTCCCCTTTCGTGGGGAACTCAACCTTTCTGACATTTGCGAGCATTACTTACACCCTCCTGTCCCCCTGATCGCCGCGACGATCACGGCTTCACCTCTTCGAGGCGCACGAGGTCGCGGCCCCGGAACTCGTAGCAGATGAAGTGGACGGGCGTCCCGCCCGCGAGCGCGGCGAGGTTCGGGTCTGCCGCGTACGCCTTCAGCTGCGCCAGCGCCTCCGCGTGCCTCGCCGCGACCTCCGCGTCCGAGGCGTCCGCCCTGGAGTGCTTCATCTCGATCAGGTAGCTCTGCTCGGGGACGCACCCCTCCGGCAGCGTCCGGTCCGGGAACAGCGCGTAGTCCGAGTAGCCGCACGGGTGCGAGAGCTCCGGCTTCACCATGAACGCGCTCTTCATCGTCAGGTACGCCCGCAGGTAGCCGTTGATCCGCGCCTCGCCGTGGAGCCCGTCGCGCGGCGAGCCGTTGTCGCGGTACTTCTCCGCGAGGTAGGTGAGGAAGTCGCGCCACTCGCCGTCCCACGCGAAGGCGTCGAACTTCTCCGTGAACTCCGCCGTGTCCACCGCGTTCGGCCGCTTCGCGTACTCCCCGCGCATGTAGTCGAAGACCTGCCGCCGTACGCACTCGTTCGGGATGCGGAACTGCAGGTTGCCGCGCCAGACCCGCGACATCGTGACGATGCCGTAGTAGTAGTAGAGCGACTTGAAGTTCTCCTCCTTGAGGATGCCCTCGATGGGGAAGCTCTCGACGAGCGGGAACGAGACC
>DCMF01000110.1 GCA_002321305.1 Verrucomicrobia bacterium UBA1629
GTCGAGCGGCCACGTCCCGATCATCGACGCGAACCCGAGGCGCGGCGCGCCCGGGCCGGACGACATGGGCGAGAGGCTCGTGCGCATCCCGTCCGCCGAGAGGGTGCGCTTCCGCAGCCGCTCCGGCGTGGAGAGGGTCAACGGGCACCTCCACGACGCGCACGGCGGGCGGACCGTCAGGGTGCGCGGGCACGCCAAGGTGCTGCTCCACCTGACGCTGGGGCTCCTCGTCATCGCGGTGGAGCAGTCCGCGAAGATGCTCTGCTGACGCGCCTCGCCTTCCGCGCCTCGGCGGACTCCTTCCGCCGACGCTCCCATTCCTCGCATTCCCTCCGGTCCGCTTCCCTCTCCCATTCCGGGAAGAGACTGGGCTGGATTGTCAGCCAATGGCTCGCAAACCGAGGTCCTGCGCCTTTCCCTGCCTTGTCACCCACGTTTCCGCTCCCTGTCGCGCTCGTTTTCGTCATCCTCGCCCGCAAAGCCATCGCCCATCAGCTACAAAACCTCGCGCCAGCGAGGTTTTGCAATTGCCTCATTAGGTAATTTGGCGACACGCAAGGAAGGAAATTTGGCGTGAATGCCCAAAGGCTTATTCCCCACTCAGGGTCTCCGCGCGCCAGGCGCGCAGGGACCTGCCGTAGCGGGACTGGAACGCGGCGCGGAGCGCGGCGGACGACTTCCAGCCGCACAGCTGGGCGATGGGCGTGATCTGCTGGCGCGGGTTGCGCAGCAGGTTCTCGACCTGCTCCAGCCGCACATCCACGATCTCGTCATGGATCGAATGGCCCGTCTCGAGGCGGAACTCGACCTCCGCCATGCGCCGCCGCACGCCCATGACCGCCGCGACCATCGGCACCGTCACTCCCTCGCACGCCGTCCGGCGGATGTAGGCGATGGCCTTCGCAACGCGGGCGGAACCCGTCCGCAGGCTCCGTGTCGACAGCCGCCGCGCCACGGATGTCACGCCGAACACGAGCCGCACGTCGTCCGTCTTCGGATTGCGGATCCGCTCATCGAGCAGCTGTGCGCACAGGTAGCCGCCGCGCTCGAAGTCGAGGCCGATCGACGTCAGGGGCGGCGACGTCCGCTCGCAGATGATCGGATCGTTGTCCACGCCGATGACCGCCAGGTCTTCGGGGACGCGAATCCCCAGAACCGCCGCCTGCTGGAGAACCTCCTCGGCGACCGGGTCGTGCACGGCGAAGAGTCCGCACGGCTTCGGCAGCGCCTTGAGCCACGCGCCAAGCGCCTTTCGCCGCCGCGCCGGCGCGGCGTTCGGCGGACAGGCGAAGACGGCGCAGTCCTTGCCGTGCAGGCGGACGGCCGTCTGGAACGCCTTGCGCCGGATCTCGCTCCAGTAGCGCGGCTCGCACCAACCCACGAACGCATAGTGCGGCAAGTCCAGGAGAAGCAGTTCCTTCGCGGCGACCTCGCCGACCTGCCGGTTGTTCGCGTTGACGTAGAGCGCTCGCCCCTTCTCGCCGCACGGATCCTCGTCGAGGTAGACGAGGGGGATCTGCCCGACCGTCTGGCGCGAGAGCTCCGGCACGCCGCCGCCGCATTCCGCGATGATGCCGATCGGCTTCCAAAGATCGAGAATGCCCGCGACGTCCAGGCGACCGCCGCTGCGCTCGATGACCTGAACGTCCCAGCCGCGCCGCTCGGCGAACCGCCGCGCACCGGCGATGCGGTTCGCGCAGATGTACTTGTTCGACCAGACGAAGAAGAGGACGACGTTGCTCATGGCCTGTTCCGACTTAAGGTGACGAATGCCGCGAGCGGCACGAGGAGCGCGACCAGCGCCAGCACGGCGATCTCTGGCGCACGTCCGCCGACGGCCTTCGCCCACGCCCCCAGCGGCGAGGCGATCGCGCCCGCCGAGACGGCCATTGTCAGAAGCGACGAGACTGCCGGCATCGCCTGCGGATGCCGGCGCGCCACCGCGTCGAAGACCTGTCCGTAGACGTTCGCGAACCCGGCCGCGAACAGCGCCACGCCGACAAGGAACGGGAAGAGACCTTCCGTGGCGGCCATCCCGACGACGCCGGCGAGCGCGACGAGCATGGCCGGCGCAAACGTCCGGTGCGCCGGGCGTCGCGCGAAATGCCACGAGCCCAGCAGCGTGACCGGCAGCTTGACGCCGAACAGGACGGCATACGCGATGGCCGCCGTCGCGTCGCCCCGCCCGAACCGCCGCACGACCAGCTCCGGCATCGACAGGTTGAGCAGGACATCCGCGATGATCGCCACGGCGAACGCCAGCGCCGCCACGACGGCAACCGGGTCGCTCACGACGCGCCATGGCGCACGTTCCGACGCCCCCCGGGCGCCGGCGACGGGTTGCGGCGGACGCGGCATCCGGCAGACGCCCAACAGCGCCAGCGCGGCAAACGGAAGAAGCGACAGCGGCCAGCAGCCGACGGCGGATGCCGCCGCCACGGCGAACGGGAACGCGACGGCCATCAGCGTCTTGACGAACAGGCCGCCCGTCAGGACACCCGCCACGCGGCAGGCGGGCACCTGTTCCGACGCCCAGACGGGAACGGCGACCTGCAGGACGACGTTCGCGAGCCCCGCCAGCGCGAACCCGCCGAAGGCGACACCCGCGACAAGCGCCCCCTGCGCCAGCGCCGCGCACGCGGCAACGGACAGGAGAAGCGCCGCGCGCACAAGGCGCGTCGCGCCGAAGCGTCCGCAGAGCGCGGCAACCGGCACGGGCAGCGCCGCAAACCACAGGTAGAACAGGGACGACGAGACGCCGCCGAGTCCCAGTTTCGCCGAAAGCGCGCCAAGGGCGTCCACCTGCGCCATCACGGCATACGCCAGTCCGACGGAAACGGCAAGTCTCGCAGCCGCCGTATCCTTCATCACCGTTCCCTCGAATCCGGACGCCGCATTCTTCACGGTCTCCGCACTTATCAGGGAAAGACCTCTTCGAGACGCACGAGGTCGCGGCCACGGAACTCGTAGCAGAGAAAGTGCACCGGCGTCCCGCCCGCGAGCGCGGCGAGGTTCGGGTCCGCCGCGTACGCCTTCAGCTGCGCCAGCGCCTCCGCGTGCTTCGCCGCGACCTCCGCATCCGAGGCGTCCGCCTTCACGTGCTTAAGCTCGATGATGTAGCTCTGCTCGGGGATCGAACTTGCGGGCAGCATGCGGTTCGGGAAGAGCGCATAGTCCGAGAAGCCACACGGATGCGACAGCTCCGGCTTCACCATGTAGACGCTCTTCATCGTGAGGTACGCCCGCAGGTAGCCGTTGATCCGCGCCTCGCCGTAGAGTCCGTCGCGCGGCGAGCCGTTGTCGCGGTACTTCTCCGCGAGGTAGGTGAGGAACTCCCGCCACTCGCCGTCCCACGCGAAGGCGTCGAACTTCGCCGTGAACTCCGCCGTGTCCACCGCGTTCGGGCGCGAGGCGTACTGCGCGCGCATGTAGTCGAAGATCTGGCGGCGGACGCATTCGTTCGGGATGCGGAACATCAGGTTGCCGCGGTAGAATCGTCCCATCGTGACGATGCCGTAATAGTAGTAGAGCGACTTGAAGTTCGCCTCGTCAAGGATCTTCTCAATCGGGAACGACTCGACGAGACTGAAGGTCGTCTCGTCGCTGTCCGCGAGTTCCTCCGTGAGAGGGAGGACGCCCGAAATCGTTTCCACGTGACGCTGCGCGGCGAGGATCATGTTCAGCTTGCTCCAGTCGCTGCGGATGTTGCCGTCGATGAGGTTTCGGGGCGCCTCGCCGTTGGCGACGAGATAGCCGAGGTAGTAGAGCGCCATGTCGCAGTTGTAGAGAGACTCCCTCCCGACGCACGCTTCCGAAAAGCAGTAGCTGTCATACCAGGCCTTGACGGTTCTGAGGTGTGGCTCGGCATCGTCCGTGAACTTGCCCGTCCCCCGGAAGTCCTCGAAGAGCCGCCGCGTCTCGTCCGCCGTGAAGCCGACCATCGCGTGGAAGCCCGCCTCCTGCGAGATGTTCGTCGCGATGTTGAAG
>DCMF01000049.1:0-542 GCA_002321305.1 Verrucomicrobia bacterium UBA1629
GCGTCATTGCCCGCCCTCCTCCAATACGCACCCCGAAAGCAGCTCCTCGAACGCCTCCTCCGAAAGCCCCAGCAGCTGCCGCGCCTCCTCCGCGAGCGGCGCGAAGAGCGCGTGGTCTTCGCTCACCTCCTGCGCGAGGACGAACGCCATCCAGCCGTTCACGCCGCCCACGTCCTTCGCCTCCAGCCACGCCTTGACCTCATCCCACGCGCCCATCTGCGCGATGACGCCGTAGATCTTCAGCTTGGAGAACTTGCGCGGCGCCTTGGCTTCCGGCGGCGCGTCATGCTCGGCGTACTGGCGGACGATCTCGGCGTCCGTCTCCGCCCAGCCCGTCGCAACAACTACCTTGCCCGCCGCCGACGGCGCGGGCCTGTCGTCGACGACGCGCTTCCACCCCTGCGCGAGGTAGTCGGCGGCGGAGAGGCGCACGTCCCTGCGCACGACCGTGTTGGTCGCGACGACGGTGACGAGGTTCGTGACGAACTCGACGGACGGCTCGGCGGGTTCTGCGGCAATGCCGTCCGCCCCGCCCCCGTCCG
>DCMF01000049.1:565-7188 GCA_002321305.1 Verrucomicrobia bacterium UBA1629
GTCCGCCCCCGCCGCATCCCCCGCCGGCCTCTCGACCTCCGTCACGGTCTCGATGACGTTCGTCGTCACCGTGCGCACGGCAAGCGTCATTGGCGCGCGGATGACGCGCCCCGCGTCAAGCCGCCCGAAGTCCGCGCAGCTGACCGCCGCCGCCGTGAGCGAGGCGAGCCCCGCAAGAGCCGAAACCACGATAGTCCTTTTCACCGTCTTCATGTCAGTCCTCCCTTGTCGCCGCGTATGTCATGACGCTCCACCTGTTCGTCCCGACCTGCGTGAACGTGAAGTAGGTCGGCGCGGCGACCGTGCCGAACACCGCGTTCGTCCCGTCCGGGTAGTCGAACTCCCACGCCGTGGAGTCGGCGGGCGCGCCCGAGATCGCCGCGAGGCAGGTGCCGCCGGAGTCGGCGGGCGAGAGTCGGACGACGAAGCCCTGCTCGCGGTCCGCCGCCGCAGGGAGCGTCACCTCCACGCCGTCAGACCCCGACGAGACCGAGTAGATCCGCCCGTCGGACGCCGCCACGGCGTTCGTCGCGAGGCTGGCGAACGTGCGGCGCGGAGCGACAGCCGAGAGCGAACTCGTGTCAGCCTTCTCGTCAAGGTACGTTCCAAGGCTCTTCGCCGTCTCGCCATTTATCGAGTTGAAGTAGAAGTGCCAGGGGTCGGGCGTCCCGATGTTGAACGTGTTCCTTCCGTTGCTGACAACAAAGTAATCGCAGAGCAAGTCAGGAAAAGGCACGCCATCCCTGTATGGGCTTCCGATGCTGACCGCACCGCTGTCGTAGCAAGCGGCAGTGCCAATGCTGATTCCTCCATATCCTTTTGCCCAAAAACTTTCAGGGTCGCAAAAAGCCCCTCTCCCAATTCCAATGCTATTATTTCCGGATGTGTCGTTGGACAAGATTGAAATACAGTTCGTTCCGTGGGTATTGGCACAAGATCCAATGGCAACGTTGTCTGCGAACTCGTCTGTATTCAGGTTTTTCGCCCCGTAGCCCAAGGCAACGTGCCGTCCATTCCTCCACGTCTCAAACGCTGGGTCGCCCTCCGTCCGCAGCAGCCCGTTCGTCGCGGCATCCACATCGGATTCGAGCGCCACGCGCCCGACGAGGTTCGTCGCGCCGCCCGGATGCCGTGTGGCCGTGTAGCTCGTCTTCCCGAACTTGAACGTGAACCGGCGCACGTCCGCGCCAACGCCAATGTCGTTGTCGTAGCCCTCGTACCGCAGGACCCACTTGCTGCCGTTCCAGACGACAGAAAGCCAGTCCGCAGCCGGATCCAGCGTCCACGTGTCCTGCGTGACGTCGTAGGAGACCTGCCAGACGCACCCCGTCGCGTCCGTCCACCTGTCCTCTGCGCCGACCGACGCGGCGCGGCGCGCCGTGCCGTCACGCCCCAGCGCGCCGACGTCTTCGGCCGAAAGCGAGACCGCGCCCGTCTTGCCGTTCACGCTCGACACCTTCACGGCGGCGGCGGCCCTTGCCGTGACAAACGCCTCCACGTTTGTCATGAGCGGCGTGTCGCCCGGCACGTCGTCCAGCGGCACGTAGAGCGGCGCGACGTCCGCAGGGCACGGGAGCGCGAGCGCCAGGGCGGCAAGGCACGCTGCCCCGCCGCGCAGGAACTTCATCACCGCGTTCAGCCGCGCCTTGACCGCGCCGAGCGAGTCCGCCGCCGTCAGGTCGTCCACGTCCAGCGTCGCGGGGTCGATGACGACCTGCGCGTCGTAGACCTCTCCGGGCGCGTCCGTGACCTTGACCTTCGCCCACGGAAGCGTCCGCACCTCGCCCGCCGCGTTTCGCAGGGACATCATCACGCGCGACGTGCCGAGAGGGAACGCCGCAGTCTCGTCCGCCGCGAACGCGAGCGGGACGGAGCCGCCGGCCGCAAGGCCGCCGAACGTCCGCTCCGCGCCGCAGAACGCGACGAGGAGGCTGCACCCCGAATAGTCATAGCCATCGGCGAGCGCAAGCCGGATCGGCTTGGCCGTGTCGCCCTTCAGTATCGTCGGTATCGCCATCTTGTCCTCCAGTTTCAGACCGCCTGTCAAGACGGCGACCAATCCCATTCTGAAGGTAGCTCGAAATACAGGTCTGCAAACCTCGCAAACACCCTTTCAATGTTTGCGTGGTAATATGTTATGTCCGCTTGCGTATCTACCCACTCATCCAATGTCGGTAGTGTCAGATTTGCTGTCACAAGGTCGTAATCACTCCTTTTTATAAAATCCACCGACCAATTAACCCCGCTTCCTGTCATGGGGCGAAGAAGTTGCAACCCCTGTGATGAAGTTCTTGTATTGTAAATATCGATTGACATTAGAGCATACGCTTCGACAACAGGTGCTGAAAATGTAATGTCGGCTGTAATCGTCGAAGTGGGGAACGCAACAGAATTGTAGTATTTATACTTGCTCTCCGAAGAGACGTATTTTCTAAAGCTGTGCATACCGATCTGCCGACCGTTCGTACTGATTCCATTCGCGTTGATATACCCCCCGCTTCCAACAATCTGTCCTGTTTCCGAAACAGACACAATATTATCATCACTATCCAACTTCACAAATGAATATGGAATGCTCTTCGTTTCGGTCGTGAATGTGAGTGCGCGAGTTCCCAAGTATGAAGTGTCGCGCACATTACGAAACATATCTTGCGTCAAAAACCTATAAGCATACCGCGCTACATCAGCGTTTATGGCCCCTTTAGCCACAGGCGATACTGGCGAACCATCAAATGTCACAATGGCATTGTTGTTCTTCATCCAGTTGTAAAACTGGGAACTCCAAGAACTACTAATGTTGCCAGTAAACGAGTAGGACGGAAGCCCGACTTTCATGTGTGTGTGCGACGTTATGTAAGTATCGGACTTCCACAAGTTCAGATAATACAGTATCGAACCAGCGATAAGACTTCTTATGCCGTATGGTGAAAACGCTGTCGTATATGCTGTGTTGTCGTTCCTATACACACTCCACAACTCGCGCAGATAGTAGTAGTCCTCCTTCCTCAAAGTAGCATCTTTACCATCAATGTCAGCTACTGGAATAATGTTCCCCGTAATATCCTCCCCCGACGGCGGAACAGCAAGGATGTAGTCTGAAATTTGCGTCATCATGGCTCATCACTCCCACACTTGAATTTGCGGTGCACCCCGATAGTCTGTCACGCCGGAATTGACGTTGCAGTAATACAGCAGGATGTACGTATAAGAAGAATCGCTCGATTTTGTGGAGCTTTCAACCACGAGCGACGCGCTCCCGGAGCCTAGCGGAACCTTCAGGTAAACATATCCCGATGTCGAAACGGTAATGCCGCTGACGCCCGTTTGCGTTCGTGCCTTTGTGAAATATCCATAACTTATGGTGTACGTCCAACCTGCCCCGCTCTTCGTGGCGGTCATTCCGAAATTGCCAATCGTGCCCCATCGCAGAACATGGGTGCCGTTGTCGTTCGCCACAATCGGCACAGTTCCAAGCGGCGCGTCGGCAAAGCCGTACAGGCTGGCGATTCCGCTTGTCACCGCTCCGTGCGCTGTGTTGGTGGTGATTGACGCATCGTCGGCAGAGGCCGGAGCCTGCATCCACTCAAGCTGCCCGCTTGCGTTCTTGCCAAGGTACGTGTCGTTCCCCGCGCTCGCCCATCCGTAGATCGACATCAGCCCCTGCGTGGCCGCGCCCTGCGTGGTGTTCGTGCAGATCGTCACGCCGTCCGCGTCCGCGCCGCCGCCCGCGATGCCGTCGCCCATCGGCACGTAGTGCAGCGCGCCGTCGTCCGCATACCGCGCGACCAGCATGTGCTTCTGCGCGTCCGATCCCGTCGGCTCGCTCAGCATCTTCGAAACCGTCGCGCTGCACGCGACGGCCGAGCCCCAGCCCTTGATCTCGTACCCGGACCTGTCGGACGTCACGCCGACGCTCTTGCCGTCCGCCCAGTTGGACGGCGGGCTGAACGAGGCCGTGAGGTCGTCGCCGTCGTTGTCGAAGTGCAGGTTCGCGGGCGTCGTCGAGTAGACGTAGCCCAGCGTGTCGCAGATGTACCTGTCCATCGACTCGCCCGGAAGGGCCAGGCCGTCGTCCGTGCGCTCCGCTCCGTTGCCGATCCACGTGCAGAGCCCGTCCCACTTGTTCGTGCAGTCGCAGGCGGCCATGCCGTTCGTCAGTATCGGCACGTAGTCCAGCGCGCCTCGGTTGTTGACGACGCAGAGCGGTTCGCGCCCCGCATACTGGTAGTTCCAGCCGCGCAGCCCCAACATCTTCACATCCGGATCGGGCCGCCGCCCCGGAATGTTCGGGTTCGTGGAGATCGTCGCCTCGTCGCCCTCGACGCGGTTCGTCGTCGCGTTCGGCAGCTCGTGCCAGCCGAGCGCGGCGGACTTGTCGTTGGACGTGCCGAAGTAGTGCTTGGCGTGCTTGCCCGCGTAGTCCTTCGCGCCCTTGACGGCGAACCTCATGTTCTCGCCTCCGTCCGCCTCCCACGCGAGCGAGGCGCCGTCAACCCATGCGTCCGGGGTTTTCCAGAAGAGCGTCGACCTGTACTTGTACGGGATCGCGTAGTCCGTCTGCGCCGCCCAGTTGTAGAGCGACGCGACGCCCTGCGAGACCGCGCCGTCCGCGACGTTGGTCGTGACGCTGCACCCGTCGACCGGCGCGCCGCCGCCGACTGCGAGCGTTCCGATGTCCACGTAGTTCAGGCCCTTGCTGGCGTTTCGCACGACAAGCTGGTACTGCTCGAACGTGCCCTTGTTTTTCTTCGCGAGCGCCTCGCCCAGCGGCGTCATGCTCGCCGAGGCCGTAGACCATCCGTTCAGCTCCAGCCGCTGGTTTCGCGCATCCGGCATCAGCGACAGCTTGTCCACGCCGCACCACGGCACGTAGGCGAGTGCGCCGTTCTTGCCTGTGCGCATCACCATCGCATAGCCGTCAAGCCCGCTCTGCAGGTTGAACATCGACCCTCTTTCGTTCGCCTGACCCTTCCAGCCGTACACCTCCATCTTGTTCTTTTCAGTCCAGTGCAGGGACGTCTCGTCACCGTGGTTGTAGGCGCTGCTCGGATCCTCGACCGTGATCTTGCCGTCGGCGTTCACCGTCTGCTGCAGCGTGCCCTTCCCGAACTTCAGCGTGTAGGTGTGGCTGCCCCCGTTCGGGTCCTTCGCCATCACCTCGATCCCGGACGAGAGCCCGATGCTGTTCAGGTTCTTGCCGATGGTGGCAATGGATTCTCTATTCACGTAGGCATTGATTCGAGCCTCCAACGCCATTTCCAACGCAACCCTCGTCGCGTCATTCGCCGGTAGCTCGCCATCCCATGCGACATTTCCTCCCGGATCAACGGTACACGTCCCCGACTTTTTGCCCTGCGACCATGAGGCCTGCCACGAGTCGTACTGAAACCCACCATCGGGGGTGTACCACCCCTCCGCGCTTGTCGGGATGTCTGCACGTGCCCATACGGCGGCGAATGCCGCGGCCAACACAAAGAGAACCCGTCTCATCTTGACGCCTCCTGCATCCCATTCGTGACCGAGAGGCTGACGGACGGCTGGATGCGAACCGCCTGCGCTTCGAACCATCCGGCAAAGCGGAGGCGTCCGCCCGAGAACGTCGATCCGACGCCCCTGTATGCCATGTTCGTGGCCGTGCATTCCACGCTTCCCGCCGGACACACGTAAGCCCCTCTCCCGTTCCAGACGAAAAGAGTTCCGTTCGTGACGCCAACCTCGGTGGCGGATGGCGTGGACGACAGCACCTTCAGGGCCGCGTCACTCGCCTGTTCCATCTTCAGCACGGCCCCGTCGCCTGTCGTGATCGTGCTGACGCCGCCGACCGTCTCGGTCTTCGTCTTCACGCTCACCTCCGCGGCCGAACGCGCCACGTAGTTCGAGACGTAGCTCTCGACCCACGCCTGCGACGCAGCGATGCCGAAGCACCGCGCGGCGCACAGGGCCGCGACGGACATGAATGCGATCCGTCTCACAGCCCGCCCTCCTTCGCCTCGCTGGCCGTGGCGGACGCGACCGCCTCCGGCATCCACTCGTGGCCGTCCCACTTCATGACGACCTGCACGAAGCCGCCGCCCGCGCACGGGAGCTGGGCGACCTCCTGCACCGTGCCGACGGCGACCGGCGCGGTCGTGGTCGAGAACGGGTCGACCTTGAGCCGCCCCTCGCCGATGGCGCACGGCTGGTCGTCAGCCGCCGTGGCGTGGACCTCGTACCTGAACTCGCCCGCCTCCGGGAAGCACGCCGCCGCGATCCGCGCCGTCCAGACGCCATCGCGGTGCTCGTGCGCCGTCACGTCGAAGTACGCGCCGTTCTCCCGAAAGACCCTGACGTACAGCTTCGTCACGTCCGTCGGCACACGCCGGAATGCGGCGACGAAGCCATGCCCCTGCCGCGCCTTGAACGCGCGGAGCGGGAAGTCGAGACGCGACACGTCACAGTCAACAGTTGCATTTACCTGTTCCATACACATATAGACCGCCCGTCAAACCAAACCCACGCGCGCGAGATTCAGCCCCAAGTCTGATGCCAGTACAGCCCCAGCATCTTATGTAGTCCCTTGTACTTGCATAATATAGTATCCCGCATAATATAGTATACTTATCCTAAAAAAAGCAGTTGCCCCC
>DCMF01000039.1 GCA_002321305.1 Verrucomicrobia bacterium UBA1629
CCAACTGCCGAATTTAGGTTCATATCACGTAAGCAGGGACAAGTACTCCTTGAACAGCGAAAACGGAGGATTCGTCACGACAATGTCGGCCTCCTTCAGCAGTTCGTGGCATTCGGGGCTTCAACGGTGGAGGCACCTTCTGAGCGCGCGGCAGACATCGGAGTTTCCTTTCTCAGTACCGCTGCAGCAGCTCCAGCATCTTGCGGTCGAGGCGATGCCCCTGAAACTCCTCATAGTCCACGTCCGCACGGTTGCTGTCAAGCAGCCCGAACCCGCCGCGAAAGTTCCAGAACGCCCAGCCGATGTTGCGCGCCTTCAGCTCCTTCAGCAGGCTTTCGAGATAGGCGAGCGACACCGCGTGCGGCGTCCGGTTGAAGACGCCCGTCTCGCCGACCATGACGAACCGCCCCGCCGCCAGCGCGTCCTCCCAGGGGGCGAAGACGTTGTCGCGCAGGAAGTCCGCGCCCGTGTAGGCCGTGCCGTCCCGGTTCACGAGCGGCTGCGGCGCGTCCCAGCCCGCGAAGCGCACGGGCGTCCGTGCGGGCATCCACGGCAGGCGCCAGCGGTACGACGGGACGACGCGCGCCGACCGCCCGTCCGCCGCGAACACGAGGGCGTCGACCTCCATCCAGTCGCCGCCGTCCAGCCCGATCTCCAGCCGCGCGCACGCCGGCACGTCCACCGCAAACGGCGCCACGGGCACGCCCGCCCACTCGCCGTTGGAGCGCGCCACGAGGTTCGTGTAGTCCGCGTTCCCCTCCTGCGGAAAGAACCGCTGGCGACCGACTTCGCGGCCGTCGGCCTTCACGACGAGTTCCGCGAGGCGGTTGACGCGGCCCGGCACGACCGTCAGCCGGCAGGCGGGCACCCGCTCGATGACGATCGGCTCGTCCAGCCCCTTCTTGCGCGACCCGTAGAGCGGACTCGTCACGGGGACGGGCGGCCACTGCGGCGTCGGCCACGCGCCATCGCGCTTGCACCACGGCGCCTCGTAGTGCGTGATCTCCATCGGATCGTACACGTGAAGGCTCAGGCCGACGGACGCGGGAATCTCGCCGCGCGGCGGCATCCGCGCCATCTGAAGGCCGTCCGCCACGACGAAGCGCGCAGGCGACTCGGCGTGGATCGCCTGCTCGCAGGCCGCGATGAACGCCGCGTAGGCCGCTGCGTCGCAGTCGGCGCTCGGCTCGTTGAAGAGGTTGAAGGAGAGGGCGTCGCCCGGGACGTCGCGGTAGCGGCGCGCGAAGAACGTCCAGCAGTCGACGTTCGCGCGGACGAGCGCAGGGTCCTCGAGAATCGCCTTCTTCGAGCGGCTGACCGCATAGTCCACGCCCGGCGGAATCGAGAAGCAGAACTGGATGTGGATGTTGTGCTTCCGGCCCCAGCCGAGCATCTCGTCGATGGGCGGGAAGAGCGCGGAGTCCGGCTCGAACGTGCCGGGACGGCAGAAGTAGCGGTGGTCGATCATGACGCGCGCGAAGTTGAAGCCCCAGTCGCGCATGAGGATGAGGTCGCGCTCGGCCCACGTCCCAGAGAACATGCCCTTGATCGCCTTGCCGTCGATGTTGAAGCCGCGCCAGCGCACGGCGGGACGGCCCGACGCGCCGAGGGACGCATCCGCCGCATGCGAAACGCCGGAAAAGACAAGCAGCAACGAGAGGGCAAGGTATGAGCAGTTTTTCATGGTGAGTGCATTATCGCATAAATCTCCAGCGAATACTTGCATTATCGGGCTAAAAATGTGTATTATCGGCCCACGCTTTCCGAACAAAGATACAACCCAAACGACGCCAAGCCTCACATTCCACACGAGAAGATGCTCGCTCCTCACGCGCGCCACTTCCCGCCCCTTCGCGCGCGACCGATCTAGCGGATTTTGTCGCGCAGAAACGGATGGCGGTTGACATATTACGCGGCGCGTTATATAATGCGCACATGATTTTGTCGTTTAAGGATGAAGATACGCGCAAGCTGTATGAGACAGGCGAGAACCGACGGTTCGCGTCGATTGCTCGCGTGGCCCTGCGCAAGCTGGACATGATTGCGGCCGCAACCAAGGTCGAGACGTTGCGTGTCCCACCGGGGAATCGCCTTGAACAGCTGAAAGGGCGTCGCAAGGGACAGTGGAGCGTTCGCATCAACGACCAATGGCGCGTCTGCTTCACTTGGATTGGCGCAAACGCCATGAATGTCGAAATCGTCGATTACCCCTGACCGTCACATGAAAGGAAGTCATTATGCGTAGAAAGAACTTGATACATCCGGGCGAAGTGCTGCGAGAAGAATTCCTCAAGCCGATGAACATCAGCCAGAACCAGTTGGCGCTTGCGCTTCGGGTTCCGGCGCCGCGAATCAATGCGATTGTTCACGGCAAGCGTGCGATCTCGGCGGATACAGCCCTGCGTCTCGGACAGTATTTTCAAATGGAGCCACAGTTCTGGATGAATCTCCAGAGCAACTATGACCTGGGCGTAGCCGAAAGCGGCATCTGGAGTCGAGTCAAGAGCTTGATCCCTGCGTTTGACTTGCGTGCGGCCTGCCTCTGATTGTGCGCGCCGCTTCAATCATGACCGATTCGGAGAAAGAGGCTCTGCGCGCGGCGTTCTTCGCCGCGCTCGGGCCGAACGCCGCCGTCTTCAAGGCGCTGCTGGAGCGCGCCCCCGAGCTGTGCTTCTACATGAAAGACCGCAAGGGGCGCATCATGGCCCTGAACCGCCGCAACTGCGAAGTCTGCAACATCCGCAGCGAATGGGACGCGATCGGCCGCACGTCGCGCGACCTTTTTCCGCCGACGCTCGCCGACGACTACATGGAGCTGGATCACGAAGTCCTGAAGACGGGCCATCCCGTCCTTCAGCGCGTCACCGCCCACCCCGCCGACTATTCCAACCGCCTGATGATCTCCGACGTCTATCCGCTGCGCGACCGGCGCGGACGCCTCATCGGCACCGCCCGCGCCTATCGCCTCACGAGCCGTGACTCGTCCGAGGCGCGCAACTACAACGCCCTGCGCGCCGTCGCGACCGAGATCGACCAGCACTATGCCGAACCCCTTTCGCTCGACGACCTGGCCCTGCGGGCGGGCATGTCGAAAAGCACGTTCAAGCGCACGTTCACACGGCTTTTCGAGGTCTCGCCCGGCCAGTACCTGCTGCGCGTGCGGCTCAACGCCGCGCGCCGGCTGCTGGAGACGACGGACAAGCTCATCTCCGACGTCGCGCTCGACTGCGGCTTCTACGACCAGAGCCACTTCAGCCGCCTCTTCCGCCGCGCGCGCGGCCTCACGCCCGGCGCCTACCGCCGCGCCCACGCGCAGACGGAATAGGTCGCCTCGTCCTCGTTCCACCAGACGCCTGACAGGATTGGCTTCACGATGTTTCGCGTCCTGCAGCCCTCAGACCCCCAGCAGGACAAAGGAGTAGTTGTCGGGGGCGTCGAGGCGTCCGGCCGAGACGACATCATGCACGCCGTCCATGCAGCCGAACGTCGTACCGCTGTCGTACGCACTCATATCGCAAGATCACGGCACGAAGGCATCGTCCGCCGCCATCTCGAAGA
>DCMF01000115.1 GCA_002321305.1 Verrucomicrobia bacterium UBA1629
TTGCGGAGAACGCATGAAGCGGGTGGGGTTCCTCTTTGACCGCATCGTGGAGCGGGAGAATCTGCTGGCGGCCTGGCGGCTCGCGGGCAGGGGAAAGTCGTTGTCACGCGAACGCCGCGATTTTGAGAACGACTTGGAGAATAATCTGCAAGCGCTCGCCGCCGGGCTTGAGGACGGCACGTTCCCCGTCGGGCGATACAGGCGGTTCATGATCCACGACCCGAAGGAGCGCGAAATCTGCGCGGCTTCGTTCCCCGAACGGGTTCTGCACCATGCGCTCATGAATGTCTGCGGACCCTGCTTCGAGAAGTGGCTGATTTTTGATTCGTATGCCAATCGCAAGGGCAAGGGACAGTTGCGGGCCGTTCGTCGGGCACAAGGATTTGCCCGCCGGAACCGTTGGTTTTTGAAATGCGACATTCGGAAATATTTTGACTCCATTCCGCATGAAACTCTTTGTTCCGTGCTGGCGCGGAAGTTCAAGGATCCGCATATGCTGTACTGGTTCGGGAAGTTGATAGCGTCCTATTCCAAGACACCGGGGCGGGGCTTGCCGATCGGCAACCTGACCAGCCAGTATTTTGCGAATCTCTATCTGGACGCGATTGACCGGATTGCCGCTCCCTATGTGAGGTATATGGACGATTTCGTGTTCTGGTCGGATGACAAAGACGAGTTGAGAAGGATTCTTGCAACGGTAGGCGAAATCGCCGCGAACCGGCTCGGTCTGGAACTGAAGGCGGAACCGTTTATCAACAGGACGCATTTAGGCATGGACTTTCTCGGTTTCCGTGTTTTCCCAGACCGCATAAACCTGTCGAGAAGTTCGGCGTCGCGCTATTTCAGGCGGGTGCGTGCCATCGTCTGGGATTGCCGTGACGAGCGGCGGATGCAGGAGCGGCTTTCGTCCATGACGGCATTTGTCGCGCAGGCGGACACATTGGCGCTGAGGAGGGGGAAGTTCAGGAATTTGCATGAAGGTGTGTGACGACATTCACTCGGGCGACTCCAACCGCGTGAACCGCGGCGGCAGCTGGAACAACAACGCCGACAACTGCGCGGCGGGCTATCGGAACTACAACAACCCCGACAACCGCAACAACAACCTCGGCTTCCGGCTGGCCTCCCCCAGCATTGTGACTTTGCATCTATCGGCTCGCAATCCCCGTCGCATTCCTGTCCGACCGTCCGGTCGGCAAAAGACGTTTCCCCGCCCCCTGCCAGTAGGAACGCTCGAACGCCGGGGGCGTACACCAGACAGTACCTCAAATCAAAATCAACAAAAAGGAAAGTAATGAAAGTGAAAACGATGATGGTAACGGCCCTCTGCGGCTGTATGTTGGCAGGGTGCGGGCGCGAATGCGTGATCCCCGCGAGCGAAATGATTGCGATTCCGGACACGAACTACAGGATGCAGCGCACGGAGGTGACGCAAAAGCAGTGGGAGAAGGTCATGGGAACCAATCCTTCGCGCTTCAAGGGGTCTGACCGGCCGGTCGAAAACGTGTCGTGGGACGACTGCCAGGAATTCATCAGGCGTGTAAGCGCCATGGACGGCGTCCAGTACCGTCTTCCGACAGCGGCGGAGTGGGAGTACGCCTGCCGCGCCGGATCTACGGGCGACTGGGGCAAGCGCAAGAACGGCGAGGAAGGGCCGTTCGCTGTCATGGGCTGGTATGAGGACAACAGCGGTGGAACCACGCATCCTGTGGCGCAGAAGGAGCCGAACGCATGGGGGCTTTACGACATGCATGGCAATGTGTGGGAATGGTGCGCGGATTTGCATCAATCGGGCAACTCCTACCGCGTGGATCGCGGCGGCAGCTGGCTCAGCCGCGCCGACAACTGCGCGGCGGGTTATCGGAGCTGCCGCAATCCGGGCCGCCGCGACGACGATCTTGGCTTCCGGCTAGCTGCCCCCAAGGATTGATGTTTAATTGGCGAAGCGTGGTGCGATGTTCGATGTGAGCGGGCACTCGGTGGCGGACGCCGCATCGCCCTAAGCCGCAAATAAGGAAAGGGCAACTAAATGGCTGTAGCCGACACGAATTCTATGGATAGCATCGGCTACGGCCATTTGCTCGAAGCATAAGCACATGGAAAAGAATATGGTTGAGGACGTTCGAACACACTTTCGCAAACGGACTTGGGGATGGCATACCCTTGTTTCGCTTGTCGATATTGGAATTACGGCCATTGTTGTGGCGATGGCGTATTGTTTTGTTCGCTACGCTGTATTTGGCGGGGTGCGTCTTCCAGTGTCTGGAGGCGAGGTCGCGGAAATCGTAGCGGCAATGGCATGGCCAGTGGCCATGCTGTTGGGATTGCTTCTCTTTCGGAATCCAATCCTGCGCATTCTGAACGAGCTGCCGGGGTTCATAAGACGGTCGTATGTGAGGTATGAGGGAAAGGGCATGATGGATCCGGATGCCGATTCAAAGAAGTTGAATGATGGCATTTCGGGGAATGTCGAGAATGCAAAGAAGTCTAAGCCGATAAGTGCGGCAGAAATCCATAAGAAAGTGAAAGCGGTTGCTTTACGGCTGGAAAAGAAATTCGGCGGGGTTGCCCATTTTGACCAATGCATCGGAAGTCGGGATTATATTTTTGATGTTGTAATTGAGACAAAAGAGAAGATCATTGGTGTGGAGATCAAGATGGGAGTGCCAAACGATAATGTTTGGAGACTGGTTTTTGAACGTGTTAAGTACATGTATGATAAATATGATCAAGCGCTTAAGAGTCGTTTTGTGTTCGTTGCGGCGATAATCGGTCAAATTTCCGATGCGGAAAGATTGAAACTGATGGACATTGGGCAGAACTATGACTTTAAGGCGCAGGTTTTAGTTTGCGACGAAGCTTTGTTCAGGCGGTGATGTTTTGGGTTAGAAGGAAGGGCGGGACAGCGGCTCGACGCTGCTCGACTGCCTGTGGTGCGAACTATACGGGGCGATCAACGGTGCCGAGATTGACGATCAGGCCATCACGCACGAGCACGCCGAATATCTGCGCGACAAGTTCTTGCGCGGAAAGGCGGTCGGATGAGGGAGATTGATTTCCAGATAGAAAGGCGGGCGATGAAACGCAAGGCGATAGGCAAGAAAATTCCTTGATAAGAAGGCCTCCGATCAAAAATCGGAGGCTTTTTTGACACTTCGGGTGCGGAAGTCAGGCATATAGTTCCCATTGCAAAGGTCTCGGTCGTGCGTTCGTGCGATTGCGTAAATGCGTGATGGCGTAAGAAACGCCTGTCGCAACTCGATATTAATGGATGGGGGTGTGTTAGATGCGCGCCGCCCAAAGGCGCTTGACTCTTTGCTTGTCTGCGGTATGACCGCGTTCAAAGAAGGTATATGCAAGACATGAGACAGAAGCAGAAACGGAACCGTTCCATCAGGCACGAGGAAGCGTTCGCGGATCTTGATGCCGAGCCGATCGACCAGACGTTCGATGCCGAGGAAGTGGCGACGGATGTCGAGCGGACGGAGGCCAAGGCGAAGGCCGAGGAGGCGGAGGCCATCGACGAGGACGTGCCGCCGATGCCGGCGGTGGCGATGGACGAGTCGGACGACGTCGACACGGTGCTGCCGTCGATGGAGGGCATGTCGATCCTCCGCGAGACGGAGCTGAACGACGTCATCCAGGACGTGAAGCGGCGCAGCGAGGCGAACGGCGGCTACATCACGTACGAGGAGCTGAGCCAGATCCTGCCGTCGAACATCGTCGATGCGATCCAGAGCGACAGGTATCTGAAGATACTCGAGTCGCTGGGCGTCCAGATCCTGCGCGAGGAGGACGTGAAGACATACCTTGACGCGAAGAACGCAAAGGCGGCGGGCCTAAAAGCGCGCGCGTTTGACATGACCAGAGACATGATTCGCATATATTTGCGCCAAATAGGGCAGGTGCCGCTCCTCAAGCGGGATGAGGAGATCGAGATCTGCGCGATCATTGAGGACGCCGAGGCGAAGACGAAGGACATGTTCAACCGCTTCCTCTTCGTGCCGGCGATGTACGCCTTGCTGCTCGACCGCCTGGAGGGGCAGTGCGAACGCTTCGACCGCATCGTGACGGACAAGTTCGACGACAACCGCGACGCCTACATGAAGCAAATTCCGCAGCTCCGCAAGGAGATCAAGGATGTTGATCGCCGCCTGAGCGAGGCGAGCGCGAAGTACCTCTCTGTGATCGCGCAGAAGGACGCTTCGCCGATGGTGGTGCGCGGCGCGGCGAAGAGCCTGGCGAACGCGCGCGTGGCGCTGCGCCAGTGCTTTGACGATCTCGGCTACAGGCAGAAGGTCCTCGAGACGCTGTGCGCGGACGCGGACGAGCGCATCTACCTGCCGTACCGCACGCTCGTGGCGAAGCAGGCGAGCCTGCTGCAGCGGCGGCCCACGAAGCGGCGCGAGGAGGAGCTGAAGGCGGTGCGCGCGGCGATGGCCCAGAAGGAGGCGCTCTTCGGCATGCCGGGCGAGGAGTTCATAGCGACGTTCTCCGAGCTACGCAAGATCCTGAAGGCCGGGCAGGTCGCCCGCACGAAGATGGTCGAGGCGAACCTGCGACTCGTCATCTCGATCGTCAAGAAGTACATGAACCGCGGACTCTCGTTCCTCGACCTCATCCAGGAGGGGAACACGGGCCTCATGAAGGCGGTCGAGAAGTTCGAGTACAAGCGCGGCTACAAGTTCTCGACGTACGCGACGTGGTGGATCCGCCAGGCGGCGACTCGCGCGATCGCCGACCAGGCGCGCACGATCCGCATCCCCGTGCACATGAACGAGACGATCAACAGGCTCATGCGGGCGCAGAAGCGCTTGATTCAGAAGCTCGGCCGCGAGCCGAACGAGCAGGAGTTGTCGCAGGAGATGGAGATGCCGCCGGATCGGATCCGGGCTATCAGGCGCATGGCGCAACTACCGATCTCGCTGCAGGCGAAGATCGGCGACAGCGACGACGCGCACTACGGAGACTTCATCCCAGACCTCTCTATCAAGAACCCGTTCGAGGTGACGGAGGAACACCTGCGGAATGAGCGATTGAGGATCGTCATGAATACGCTGACAGACCGCGAGCGGCAAGTCGTGGACTTCCGCTTCGGGCTGACGGACGGGTACGGTCGAACGCTGGAGGAGGTGGGGCGTCTCTTCAACGTGACGCGCGAGCGCATCCGCCAGATCGAGGTGAAGGCCCTGCGCAAGCTCCGCCACCCGAATCGGATAAAGGCGATCAAAGACTACAGGAACAGCTAGGAAGAAGGAAAAAGGAAGGGGGCAAGATAAGATGGACAGAAAATTCAACGAAATCAAGATCAAGTTGGTAATGAAACTGCGTGGCGTGAACAGGCGTTCGGCCATTCGCCTGATTCGACTCGGAGCGGAAGCCGCCGCCCAGAAGCGGACAGAACGAATGGCCAGAAGCTGCTCGACGGTTGGCACATCCAAGGAATGTGATTTGGACGCAATGGATTTCTTTGAGGATTGAATTTGGAGGACAGAAGATGGCAAGATTCAGGCAGGTTCCGCAGAAGTTCCTTTTCGACAAGCTGATGGGGTTCTGGCTCAACATGGTCAGGAACTACCGAGAGGAGATTCGGAACGACGACTTCTTTGACATTATTTGCACCTGCTGCGACCACGACAAGGCGGTTGAGCTGATAGAGGTGGCCTACACGACGAGTGAGCTGGAGGAAATGGCGAACGCCAAGTCGCGTCGTGGACGGGTCGATTTCGACGATTCGCTGGACGACCTCTTTCAGGCGATCTGGAATCATGAATGGGCACGTGAAAGATGCAAGGCCGTCCTTGAGTGCATCCATGACTATCTTGTTGGCGGTGGGTGCAGACGAAAAGAAGAGGTGATTGAGCGACGGTTCGAGCACATCGCGCGGCTGCTGCGGCTGTCGGATCTCGAAAGGGAAATCCTCGTCCTGTCGTACATAAAGAGCCAGACATGCTTTGCCTGGCCCTGCCGAGTTGAGGGGCGCGAGAAGCCGCTTTATTACGCAATGGCGCTTGACCGATCCTTCTCGGAGGTCTCCCGCGTGATGACTGCCAAGTGCAAGCTGCGGAAGTTCAATCTTCTCGACAGAGACTGGGACTTCAACTGTCGCACCCTTGGCGGCTATATCGACGGCACAGCGGCCGACGCGATCGAGCGCCAGTTCTACAGGAAGAGCGAGGAGTCGGACATCCTCCCATGGGCGTATTACGGCGAACTGGCGAAGACGGACGGCGAGACCATCAAGCGGATGGTGCGGGCGTGCAAAGGCCGGCTCAACATTCTCCTGTACGGGGCGCCGGGCACGGGAAAGACCAGCTTCGCCCGCACGCTCGCGCGGGAAATGGGCCTTCAGGCCTACGAGATCCGGCAAGGCGACGAGGACGGCAAGAACATGAATGCGTCCGCCCGCATGGTCGGCATCCAGATTGCGCAAGAACAGGAGGATCCCAAGACCAGCCTGATCATTGTCGACGAGGCTGACGAGCTTCTTCGCAGCGGCACTGGGGGCTTCAGCTTCTTCGGCGTTCCCTTCGACGGACGCCGCTCGACCGAGAAGGGGGTCATGAACGCCATCCTCGATGACGTCAGAATCCCCACCATCTGGATTTCCAACGCGGCCGCCGAGGAAATGGACGAGTCAGTCCGTCGCCGTTTCGACTACTCGGTCTGCTTCGAGCGCCTGAACATGACGCAGCGCATCTCGATCTGGAGAAACCTTGTTGCGAAGCACGGGCTTGGCGACCTGATCTCCGCCGCCAAGGTCGAGGCGTTTGCCGCCCGATATGCGACCAGCGCGGGCGGCATCTCCACCGTTCTCGCGAACGTCAAGCGCATGAGGCCAAAGGCGGAGAAGGTGGACGAGCTGGTGTCGAAGCTCATGAAGCCCCACTGCCGACTCATGGGCATCACCGCGAGCGACAAGTTCCTGCCCGCGAAGGACTACTCGCTGGACGGGCTGAACATCAAGGGCAAGGTCAAGCTCGACAAGATGGTCAAGGCCGTCAGGAACTACCTCTCCGCCGACTTCAACGAGGCGAGCGAAGACAAGCCCCGGATGAACATCCTGATGTACGGGCCTCCTGGAACCGGCAAGTCGGAATTCTGCAAGTATCTCGGCAAGGCGCTTGACCGGAAGGTTCTTGTCGTGAAGGGATCGGACCTTCTCTCGAAGTGGGTCGGCGAGTCCGAGCAGAACATCGCCTGCGCCTTCCGCCGCGCCGAGGCCGAGCGCGCGATTCTCTTCTTCGACGAGGTCGATGGCCTCGTCCAGAGCCGCGAGATGGCCGAGAAGAGCTGGCAGGTCAGCCAGGTCAATGAGCTTCTTCAGCAGATGGAGAACTTCGATGGCGTCATGATCGCCGCGACGAACTTCTGCAAGAACCTCGACCCGGCAATCATGCGCCGCTTCACCTTCAAGCTGGCGTTCGACTATCTTGACGACGAGGGCAAGCGGCTGTTCTTCGAGCGGATGTTCCGGACGAAGCTGTCCGAACGGGAGTATGCGCAGCTCAGGGCCATACGGAACCTCACGCCGGGCGACTTCCGGACGGTTCGCCAGGAGCAGTTCTACCTTGACGAAGGGCACTCGAACCAGTCCCGCCTTGAGGCGCTGGAGGCCGAGGTCGCCGTCAAGATGGATGGGGACAGGCGCGCGCGAATCGGCTTCTCCGCCTAAGTCTACAGGCATGGAGGTCGTCGTTCTCACTTTTTTAAAAAAGTGAGAATTTGTTTCCGGCTTGGCTTCCCGCTGTCAGGTTTCCGCAGTTGAACGCCCTTGCAGAGAAGGCGCATCGTGTGATGCTCTCATCAGTGGTGATGCGGTAATCAGAGAAGGAGAACAGATCATGAAGAAACTCGTTTTGACGGTTGCGGTTGCGGCCTTGGGCGCGGTTGGCCTTGCGGACGCGAAAGCGACGTATCGCGACGCGCAGGGACGCAACATGGGTTCGGCCTCGACCGACCGTTACGGCAAGACAACCTACCGAGACGCCCAAGGTCGCAAGCAAGGGTCGAGCGCGACCGACCGCTACGGAAAGACCACGTTTCGCGATGCGCAGGGACGCAACATGGGATCGGCTTCGACAGACCGTTACGGCAAGACGACTTACCGAGATGCCCAGTGGCGCCTGATGGGCTCGTCATCGACCGACCGCTATGGCAAGACGACGTATCGCGATGCGCAAGGCCGTCTGCAAGGCACGTCCTCGACGGATCGCTACGGGAAAACGACCTACCGCGATGCCCAAGGTCGCCTCCGAGGCAGCAAGAAGTAGCCATTGGGAAGGTCGTCGCGTGTTTTGGTATAATACATCAGGGGACTTTTGCTGTCGCTCCAGACCGATCCCCAGTCGCAAACGAATCGCAAGAGGAGACCTGACGATGCAAGAGACGCAGAAGAAGTTGAAAGTGGTGATGTTGTGCGGCAGCCTCGTTGCCGCCGCCAGTTCGTATGCACAGGACAAGGCTCGGCAACAGCACGTGGAATCCCTGTCACAGCTTCGTGCGTTCGTCGAGCATCAGATGCCGCCGTGTCGGCCGACGGACGAGGAGGTCGCGGCGGTTGACGAGATCGTGTCGCGGTTGGGCGCAGGGACGATTGACGGAGAGGCGCTGCTGGACGTCTGCAATGAAAAGGGGCTTTTGACGGCGGGCCTGACGATTGCGCTCCAGAGGCGTCTCGCCGGACGCGCAATCGCGTATCGGCGGCTTGGCCTTGACACCATTTCCAACTGGAAGGACGACTTGTCGGCCAGTGCGTCCACGCCATCTGGAAGGGCTTCGTTCTCCTATGAGGAGCGTGCCGGCAATCGGATTCATCTTTTCTTTGACGAGAAATTGAAGGCGTCCGTCTCTGATTTGATGTCAGGCGACGTCCTGACGAATGTGCTGGGGCGCGTGTCCCGTGCGGAGGGGCGCGTCGCCTGGGTGCAGAACTCCTCTGACGGCGGGCCGCTGGCCCTTGACGTGACGTCCTTCGGATTGGAGAGCGTCCGCCATCCGCTGCCGGCGTTCGACGCGGCCACGATCACCGGGGACGGACTGTGCAGGCTGTTGGGGACTGGATTCTTGAGGGAGCGACTTTCGCGGCGGCAATGTCGCGAACTGCAGCAAAAGCTGGCCGGGCGAAAACTGACGCTGCACGATTTGCGGGTGAACGGCAGCGGCGCGACATGGTGCGGCGGCAAGGAGGCGAAGTTTTTCCTGATGCTGAAGCCAACGGTTGGCGGGCGCATAACCTTTCGCGTTTTCTTTGCCAAGGTGGATGATGAAGCAGTGGCGAGGCGGTTACGCTCGGATTTCCGGGAGACGGTTGCCGAACTCGTGGGGACGGTCGTTTCGGACATGGTCGAGAGAGAGACTGGAGACGATCAGCCCGTCCTCAAGATGGTGGCTGAGAAGATCGTGCTACGGCATCCGCTGGAAAAACTGCCGCCGTTTGATCCGGAACACGTGACGGCCGACGAGCTCATGGCGATGTCCGCCTCGCTGACGAACGGGTTCACCGATGCCTTGGTCGAGGACTTGGTTCGGAAAATCGAAGGACGCGAGCTGGCTTTCACCAATCTGACCGTGACAGGCTATCGGCAGCTGAAACTGAAGCCTGGGAGAGGCTTTTTGCATGCAGACGTTCTGAGGGGCGATGCGTGGAAGCAGCAGCTTCATCTGTGTGCTGAAGTGTCGGCGGCCGATGTCGCGGCGTTGCCGTGGGGATTCGGCAGCAATAGTCGCATTCGGCGCCTGACGGGGAAGATTGTCCCACGGAGCGTCCGGGGAATCGAGTCTTGCGATGTCAGCTATGCGGGCGAGATCACGTTGGGTGACGCGACGTTCGAGGCTGGATGGGAGAACGAGAGACTGCCGGAATTCGATGCGGACACGATTACGGGTGACGAATTCGTGTCGCTGGTCGCGAGATTGGACGTGGAACATCGCGAGGCGCAATCAAGGCAGCTGCTCCGAAAGTTCCCGGCGCGACGGCTGACGTTTTCGGAATGCGAGGTCGTGGCGCAAAACGTGCGCCGCTCGGACGGTCGGCGCGGCTGCCTCCTGGGATTCGGGAAAGACAGATGCGGCGACTTTGCCCTGGAACTGGACGCGGTTGCACGTAAAGGCGATGGGCGCATTGACGATTTGGGCGTCGGCGCGTGCCTGAAAGGCGTTTCGGGATTCTTGGATTCGGTTGCCGGCAGCGACGGAATGCCCGTCTTTTGCTTGGCGGACATGACCTTTGCGACGGCGACGCAAGCGGAGTCGCTTCCGGCGTTCGACCCGAAGACGCTGACCGGCAACGGGCTGGTGCGGCTGTTGTCGGCACGCAAGACGCTGCTTTCGCCGACAGACGTCCGCAGGCTCCAAAAGAGTCTTGCAGGTCGCGAGCTGACGATTGACCTGACGATGCATGAATTCATGCGTGCCCTGTCCGGCTCCATGGGATGCGGTGACGAGATTCAAGAAATGCGGTTTTCCTTTGGTCCTCGCAACAAGGGTACGGTCGATTGTTCGGTCGTTTTCCGTATGCGGGAGGGCACTCCATTTTCATGGGAGTCCCTGATCAGGCGACGGAAGACGAACTATCGGCTGACGGCGACCGTCGCGCCGATGCGCCGCGCCGATGCCGACGGCCGTCATCTGGTGCTTGAGGAGGGCGTCTTGGAAGAGATCGCCGATGCGAAGGAATGAGCGAAGAATAGAGCCTTGCAAGGCTATAGACACTCTGATACGGTATGCGACAGTGCCTTTCATCTTGTCGCTTGCCGACGTGCGGTGCGCTTCGGGGCAACGGTGCTCCCGCCTCCGGGCGGGTGGCTTGGGCGTCCTGTCGGCCGTGCGGCGACCGCGAGGTCAGCCGCAGGCCGCAGTCCTGCCCAACCCGCCTCGTCCGGCAGGCGGTCCGCCCCGCTGCGGCCCCGAAGCGCGCCGCGTTGGCGGCTCCTGGTCGAGTTCGTCGCGTCGCGCGTAGGCCTCCGCTGCGCTTCGGCTATTTCGGCCTGTCGCCTCGGTGCTTGCGGTTGCGGAAGCGCATTCTGCCGAGGGGAATGCCTCGTCACGCTCGATTGGCTGACGTGTGGCGACAGGTGCGACTCCCGGAGCGACCCGGATCGAGGCCGCAGGCCGACATAGACGGAGCGCAGCGACGTCCGGGCAGGCGGGCTGTCGGGCCGACGGGCCAGAATGCGGACGACTGTCCCCCAGTGATCGGTTCTCCTTTTCATGCGGAGGCCCTGCCATGCCACGAGCAAGAAACTTGTCTAACAAGTGCTCGCGGGGCGGCGTTTTTGTGGTATACTTCTTCGCGCACGAGGATACCTGAAGACATGAAGACCACAAGGAAGACTTTCAATGGAAGGCTGTTGGCGTTCCAAGGATGCATGCTGCTCATGGGCGTTGCGTTGTCGCTCGGTGCGGCGGAGGGGGCTTGGCGCGTCGAGGTGCGCGAGCCGGGCGGCGGCTGGCGCGCGGTCGAGACCGAGCTCGTTCTGACGGCGGACGGACACCGCAACCTGCATGTCGTGCCGGACGACATCTCGTCCGTCTACGACGGCCCCGCGCGCTGGTCGCGGCACGCCGGCGGCAGGGCGTGCGCCAACCACGTCGTCAAGGCGGCCTGCGCGCGCATCCCCTGGCGGGATGGCCTCGCGATCCGCGTGCAGGGGACGGACGCGGCGGCGCGCGTGAAGGCGCTGGGGCTGGGCGCGCAACCGCTGGCCGAGGGGATGGGCGGCTTCACGTTCCGTCCCGCCGGGCCGGTCAAGGCGATGGCGCTGGCGGGCGACGACGCGATCCGCACGCTCTCGCTCTTTGTCGAGGCGCCGCCCGAACGCCCCGACTTCTCGAAGTGGAAGCACGTGATCCGCTTTCCGCGCGGCGCGCACGCGCCCGGCGTCGTGCGCGTCACGAACGACTGCACGCTCGTCTGGCTGGACGCGGGCGCGCGGCTCGACGCGGCGATCGACATCGACGGCGCGCGGCGCGTCCGCGTGGCCGGGCCGGGGACGATCGACCAGTATCCGCGCTGCTTCGGATACGCGGGCGGCTTCCGCGAGAAGCCCCTGTGGGGCGTGTACCGGGACGGCGAGCTGCCGGCGGTCTACATCCACGGCAACGCCGAGGACGTGACGGTCGAGAACCTGCTCGTGAAGAGCGCGTTTCGCGGCGTCTGCGTCCGCAATGCGAAAGGCGTCACGCTGCGCGACCTCAAGGTCTTCACGTCCAACATGAACGGGGACGGCTTCAACGCCGTCAACCTGCAGGGGCTTGTCGCGCGCGACCTCTACGTCCACGCGCAGGACGACGCCTTCTGCGCGTACGCCAACGCCGACTCGATCAAGTATCTCTGGGACGGCGACGCGGCCGTGCGGCAGCGGCGCACGGGCGACTTCCTCGTGGAGGACTCGATCTTCTGGACGAGCTGCCGCCCGTTCGTCTTCTCGGGGCACGGCACGGGAAACCGCGCGGAACCCGACCTCCTGGAGAACATCACGATCCGCCGGTCGTCCGTCGTCGGGAGCGTGTACGGGTGCGAAGCGCCGTCGTCCGCCGCCGTCGAGCCGTTCGCCGGGTGCTTCCGCATCAACAGCCAGAGCGGCACGTGGACGCGGAACGTGCTGTTCGAGGACATCGACTTCTTCTGGACGAAGGGCTTCCGCAGCCAGGCGCTCTGCCTGGAGGTGCGCGACGCGGCGCACGCGAGCTATGGCGAGAGTGACGGCTACCGCATCGAGGGCGTGACGTGGCGCGACGTCCGCTTCCACGGCGTCCCGGCGGACACGGCGCGCTCGTCGAAGACGGTCCAGCCGAAAGGCCGTCCGGGCGCGGGCATCTTCGACGTCCGCGTCGAGAACGTCACGTATGACGGCCGCCCAGTCGACCCGTTCGCGGAGGGACCGGTGCGCGAGGGGCTTTCGTATGACGGCACGTCGCCTCAGAAGGACGAACGCGACATTGCGGCCGACGCCGACCGTCTGCGTCCGGGCGCGTCGGTCTTCGAGTCGAAGGCCGCCGTCGTCCTGCCGGGGCTCTTCGGCGACCATGCGGTCATCCAGCGCGACGCGCGCGCGTCCGTCTGGGGGCGTGCGCTGGCCGGCGAACGGGTGCGGGTGTCGCTGGGCGGCGCGTCCGCCGAGGCGGTTGCGGCCCCGGACGGCTGGTTCCTCGTCCGCCTGGACACGACGGGGCTTGGCGATGGACCGCATGAGCTGACGGCTGTGTCGAAATCCGGCCGTGCCGTCTCGCGCGACGTGCTTGTCGGCGAAGTCTGGCTGGCGGCCGGGCAGAGCAACATGGAGCTGACGATGAAGGGCTGGGCCGGGCCGATCTGGGGGTATGACGAGCGCGTACGCGCCTGCACGAACCGCCCGATCCGCGTCTTCCGCGAGAAGCGCGCGACGCGGCCGACGCCGGTCAAGGGCGACGCGCGCGGCGAATGGCGGCTGACGACGCCCGAGACGCTGCCGCAGTTCTCAGCGGTCGGCTACTGCTTCATCGACACGCTCCAGCGCCGTCTGGGCAGCCCGGCGGGCGTCGTCGACATCTCCTGGAGCGGGACGCGCTGCTGGGGGTGGATGCCGCGCGCCTGCATCGACCGGCATGCCGAGCTGCGGGCGGAGCGGCTGGCGCAGGAATCCTACCTCACGAACGACGATCCGGGAGCCGTCAAGAAGCCCGTGTCGGTCTGCTGGAACAACATGTTCGCGCCGCTGGAGAAGATCGCCTGCCGTGGCATCATCTGGTATCAGGGGTGCTGCGACTCGTCGATGCTCGACGCGGAGCGGCTCTATCCGAAGTGGATGTCGTACATGGTCGCCGAGATGCGGCAGGCGCTGGAGCGTCCGAACCTGCCGTTCCTCTACGTGCAGATCGCCGGCTGGGGCGACGCGCCGGCGTCGCCGGGCGAGGAAAAGCCGCGCGCCCACCTGCGCGAGGCCCAGCGGCTTGCGCGCGCGCTCATCCCGAACGCGCACATGGCCGTCTCGCTCGACCAGAGCGAAAAGGAGATCCACAATCGGGGGAAGTCCGCCGTCGGCGACCGTCTGGCCGCGCTGGCCCTCAACCGCGTCTACGGATTCGGGGACGTCGCCTGCCTTTCGCCGGAGTCCGTGGCCGCCGTGCGCGACGGCGCGGCCGTGCGGGTGACGTTCGAGACGGAAGGCGCGGCGCTGAAGGCCGGGGAGATCCGGGCGTCGTTCCCGTGGGACGCGAAGCACGCGGAAGAGATACCGCTTCCGCGCCGGTCGTCGCCGGCGAGCGAGCTGGAGGGGTTTGTCCTGCGTGACGCGGACGGCGCCTGGCATTGGGCGGACGCGGTGATCGTCGCGCCGGACGCGGTGCGCGTCTCGGCGCCGGGCGTGACGCGGCCGACCGCCGTGCGCTACGCCTGGGGCGGGCAGGGCTTTGGCAACCTGGTCAATGCGGCGGGCCTTCCGGCCGGGCCGTTCTCACGGGAGGTAAAGTAAATGAAGAGGATTCGGAAATTGGCGGCGGCGGCTGTCCTGTCCGTCGGGCTTGCCGGAGGCGCGCACGGCGCGGCGCCGGAGCTGTTCGCGGACGGCGCGTTCCACGTCGGCTGCAACTACTGGGCGAGCCATGCGGGCGTCTACATGTGGCGCGACTGGCGTCCGGCGCAGGTCGAGAAGGACCTGGACGATCTCGCGTCCTGCGGCATGACGGTTCTGCGCGTCTTCCCGCTTTGGCCGGACTTCCAGCCGCTGACGGCCGAATACACCTACGCGCAGACGTTCTACGACTGGACGCAGAACGGCAAGCCGCTCGCCAATTACGCCGCCGTGGACGACGAGATGATGCGGCGCTTCCGCTTCCTCTGCGACGCGGCGGAGAAGCGCGGCATCAAGCTGGTCGTGGGCCTGATCACGGGCTGGATGAGCGCGCGCTGCTTCGTGCCGCCGGGGCTGGAGGGCCGCGCGGTGATGACGGATCCCGAGGCGGTCGCCTGGCAGGTGCGGTTCGTCCGCTACTTCGTCAACGCGATGAAAGACCACCCCGCCGTCATCGGCTGGGATCTCGGCAACGAGTGCAACTGCCTCGGCAAGGGGAACGCGGGCGACCTCTGGCGCTGGATGCACCACATCGCGAGCGAGATCCGCGTGAACGATCCGACGCGCCCGATCGTCTCGGGCATGCATT
>DCMF01000042.1:0-7271 GCA_002321305.1 Verrucomicrobia bacterium UBA1629
TCACTTTCTTGTCATACACCCCCCCGCGTCGCCGTCAGGCCGCCAAGTGGACAAATGACACCGTTTTATGATATAATGCACGGACTTTTCACCAACGAAGAAGAGGTTTCATGGCGATCGTATTAGGCTTGCCGAAAGGCAGTTTGCAGGAATCGACCTTCGCGCTGTTCAAGCGCGCGGGCTTCAACGTGTCGTGCTCGAGCCGCAGCTACTACCCGTCGATCGACGACGAGGAGATCAAGTGCCGCCTCCTGCGTCCGCAGGAGATGAGCCGCTACGTCGAGCTGGGCAAGATCGACGCGGGCATCTGCGGCTACGACTGGATCTACGAGAACGGCAGCGACGTGCAGGAGATCTGCGAGCTGAACTACTCGAAGGCGACGTCGAATCCCGTCCGCTGGGTGATCGCCGTGCCGAACGACTCGAAGATCAAGTCGGTCAAGGACCTTCAGGGCAAGCGCATCTCGACCGAGGCGATGGGCCTCGTGAAGCGCTACCTGAAGAAGCACGGCGTCAAGGCCGACGTCGAGTTCAGCTGGGGCGCGACGGAGGTGAAGGCCCCCGAACTCGTCGACGCGATCGTCGACCTGACGGAGACGGGCTCGTCGCTCCGCGCGAACAACCTGCGCATCGTCGACACGATCCTGACGTCGACGACGCGGTTCATCGCGAACAAGGCGTCGTGGAAGGACAAGGTGAAGCGCGCGAAGCTCGAGCAGCTCAAGATGCTGCTCATCGGCGCGCTGGAGGCCCAGCGCCGCGTCCTCTTGAAGTGCAATGCGCCGGAGAAGACGCTCGCGAAGATCGTGAAGGTCATGCCGGCCCTGCACGCGCCGACGGTGAACAAGCTCAACGACTCCGGCTGGTACGCCGTCGAGAGCGTCGTCGAGGAGCGTCAGGTGCGCGACCTCATCCCCGCGCTCAAGACGAACGGCGCGACGGGCATCATCGAGCTGCCGCTCAACAAGATCATCTTCTAAAAGGAAGAAGGAAGAGGTAAAAGGGATGAAGCTGACAGCCTCGTCTCACGATCCTTGACCTTTGACTCACACTCAACCCCAACAAAGGAGAAAACAAAAATGGGAAGCATCAAGAAGAAACGCCGGAAAAAAATGTCGAAGCACAAATACGACAAGCGCATGAAGGCGCAGCGGCACAAAACGAAGTAATTTCCGGCAGTCGCCGGATCCGTCACATCGGAGGCACTATAGATGGGTGAAGTAATCGGAGCGGGTGAACTGCACAAGGGCGTGAAGCTCTTGATCGACGGCGAGCCTTGGGAAATCACGGAGTTCGACTTCTCGAAGCCGGGCAAGGGGCAGGCGATCTACAACTGCAAGCTCCGCAACATGATGACCGGCGGCGGCATGACCAAGAGCTATCGTTCGGGCGACAAGTTCGAGAAGCCGGAGCTTCTTCAGATGTCCGTCACGTACTCGTACGACGACGGGCAGGCTTTCGTCTTCACGGACGAGAACTTCGAGGAAATCCGCGTCTCCTACGACGTCATGGGCGACAAGAAGTACTTCCTGATGGACGAGATGGAGGTCAAGGCCCTGTTCTTCAACGACAAGGTGATCGGCGTGGATCTCCCGCAGCTCGTCGAGCGCAAGGTGATCAAGGTCGAGCCGGGCGTGAAGGGCAACACGGCCTCGGGCAAGGTGACGAAGCCGGCGACCGTCGAAGGCGGCTACCAGCTCGCGGTGCCGCTCTTCATCAACGAAGGCGACGTCATCCGCATCAACACCGAGACCGGCGAGTACAACGACCGCACGTCGACGAAGTGAGTCGTCTGGCGCATTTGCAGTCGCCGTCGAAGACCGTCCTTGCGCTGGCGAGGGCGGTCTTTCGTCGAACGGGCGAAGGTCTCATGCGTCCTGTCGGGTCACGATGTGAAAGATCTCCCTGTCGGAAGTTCGGTCAGCGCACCATGAAAGTCGGCTTTCATCTGTTGGCTGTTTTCGTGTCGGGCCTTATTGTCGCGGGCTGTTCAAGGGAGGCGTCGCAGCCCGTCCGCAAGACCGGCACCGCCGTGAAGGCCGCCGTGCGCGGCATCTACCGCATCGAGAATGCCGTCACGAACGGCGCGGCGCGTCCGGCGTTCACGGCGCTGGACGTCACGGGGCTGACGGCGGCGCAGCTGAGGCGGCGACTGGTGGCGTTCGCCGACCCGGCGTCTGCGCACCTCTGGATGCCGGGCGAGCAGAGCTGGCTCGTCGTGCAGCACGCGCCGGGCGTGCGCGTCTCGCTGGCGCGGGCGCTGGACGCGGTGGCGGGCGACGAGGCCTGCACGGTCTCACTGCCGGAGGTCTTCGCGAGCTACGTGGGGACGCTGGCGGACGTCCTGCCGGCGTTCGCGAACGACCTGAAGGGCGAGGTCGTGCCCGAATGGTTCGTGCCGGAGGGCGTGACGGCGATCGGCTGGATCGACCCGGCGGACGTGGACGGCGACATCGCCCAGGCCGTCTCGAACGAGATCCGCTCGATGCGGAACGTGCGCCGCGAGGTGCTGAAGGGCAACATGGCCGCGCGGGCGGCGACGGACAAGAAGGGCGAGGCGGCGGCGTGCGAGATCTGGGCGCGGGCGGCGCTGCGCAACCCGAACGACCCGCTGCTGCTGGAGCGCATCGACCGGCTGGAGGCGAACGCGCGCGCGTTCCTGGAGGCGGGGCAGGTGCTGCAGGCGATGAAGTGCTTCGAGACGATCATCCTCATCCAGCCGAAGCACGCGGTCGCCGTCCACAATTTCGGGCTCTGCCTGAAGAAGATCGGCAAGACGGAGCTGGCGGACCGGGTGCTGAAGCGGGCGGAACTTCTCATGAAAGACTGACGAAAGAAAGGTGTTATGGCCGATGGAGACTATGAACGCAGAGACAGGCGCCTGGCTGAGCTCAAACGACTCGAAGGACTACTTCGCGCTCTTGAAGATGCCCACGGTCGGCGCAGACCCGCGACACCTGCGGGACTGCGTCCAGGCCGCGACGTGGTTGAAGAGATGGCTCAAAGGGATCGGGGCTGAGGCGGAGCTGATCCTGCCGGAGGAACGAAAAGGGGAAAAGGAAGAAGGAAGCGGTGCGGGACCTTTGCCTCCCGTTCCCGTGGTGTACGGGGAGCTGAAGGGCGAGGAGGGCGCGACGACGGCGCTGGTCTACGGGCACTACGACGTCCAGCCGCCGGATCCGGCCGACCTCTGGGAGACGCCGCCGTTCGAGCCGACGCTGAAGGGCGACCGCGTCCACTGCCGGGGCGCGCAGGACGACAAGGGGCAGTTCTTCGCGTTCCTCTGCGGCGTGCGGGCGCTGGTCGAGGCGGCGCCGGCGCGACGGCTGCCGATCAACGTCAAGTTTCTGCTTGAAGGGCAGGAGGAGTCCGGCTCCGGCACGCTCTTTCGCCTGCTGGAGGACCCGCATTTCCGCAAGCGTCTTGCGGCGGACGTGCTGCTCGTCTCGGACACGGGGGCGGCCGCCGACTTGCGTCCCGCCATTGTCGCGGGGCTGCGCGGCGTCTGCCATTTCACGGTAAGGCTCACGGCGGCGAACCGCGACCTGCACTCCGGCGAATACGGCGGACTCGCGCCGAACGCCGCGCAGGGCATGGCCGAGCTGATCGCGTCCCTGCACAACCCCGACGGGTCGATTGCCGTCGCCGGGTTCCGCGAGGGCATCGAGCCGCCGACGCACGAGGAGCTGGCGGCGGCCGAGGCGGGTTCCGCGACGGAGGAGCGGCTGAAGGCCGACATCGGCGCCGAGCCGTGCGGCGGACAGCGCGGCAAGTCCATCGTCCAGCGCAATTGCTTCGAGCCGACGATCGAGGTGAACGGCCTCCATTCCGGCTACGGCGGACCCGGCTCGAAGACGGTCATTCCCTGCGAGGCGGTGGCCAAGCTCTCGATGCGGCTCGTGCCGGGGCAGCGTCCCGCCGTGTGCTGCGACGCCGTGCGGACGCACCTGAAGGAACGCTGCCCGAAGGGCATGGCCGTCTCGTTCCCCGAGGACGGCGGCCGCTCCGCCGCGCTGCGCCTGCCGCTCGCCTCGCCGCTCTTCCGCCTGGCGGAGGACGTCCTGACGGAGATGGACGCGCGCGGGCCGGTCTTCCTCTGGGACGGCGCGTCGATCCCCGTCGTCGCCGCGCTCAAGGAGGCGTCCGGCGCGGCGCCGCTCCTGGTCGGCTGGGGCCAGCCCGAAGACCGCATCCACGCGCCGAACGAGAGCTACTCGCTGCGCCAGTTCGCGAAGGCGAAGGACTGGGCGCAGCGCATCCTCGCCGCCCTATGAAAAGTCCGTTCGCACTGACGGATCTCGGCATCGTCTCGGCCCTGGGCTGCGGAGTCGGGGAGACGGAACGCAACCTCTTTGCCGGCGACGCGGGCGGCATGAAGCCGCTGGGGCCGCTGTCGGGCGGCGACGGCACGGTCTTCGGCTTTGCGCGCGGCCTGCCGCCGACGGGCGCGCCGACGGGCGTCGGGCGCCTGCTGGACGCGGCGCTTGCGCAGCTCGACCTTGCGGCGCTGGCGCGCGCCGTCGATCCGGCGCGCATCGGCGTCGTGATCGGCACGAGCAATTCGACGATGGAGGAGTTCACGGAGAGTCCCGACCGCATCGACATGGCGTATCCCGCCGCGTACGTCAAGGGCAGGGGCGGCTTCGGAGGCCCCGCGTGGTGCGTCTCGACGGCGTGCTCGTCGTCCGCGAAGGTCTTTGCCTCGGCGCGGCGGCTCCTGGCCCACGGCCTGTGCGACGCGGTGATCGTGGGCGGGGCGGATGCCTACACGCGGACGGTCGTCGAGGGCTTCCATGCGCTGGAGGCCCTCTCGCCTCGGCTGACGCGGCCGCTCTGCGCCGACCGCGACGGCATCAACCTCGGCGAGGGCGCCGCCCTGTTCGTGATGCGCGCCGCCGATTCGGGCGTGCGGCTTCTGGGCGTGGGCGAAAGCTCCGACGCCCATCACCTGACGGCGCCCGATCCGGAGGGGCGCGGCGCGGAGGCGTCCATGCGCGCGGCGCTGGCGGATGCGGGCCTTGCGCCGGGCGACGTCGACTACGTCAACCTCCACGGCACGGGGACGACCTACAACGATGCGATGGAATGTGCGGCGGTGCGCCGCGTCTTTGGCGACGCGGTTGCCGCCTCGTCGACGAAGCCGCTCACGGGGCACTGCCTGGGCGCGGCGGGGGCCGTCGAGGCCGCGCTCGGCTGGATCGCCCTGCGCCGGGGACGGGGGGCGCCGCCGCACGTCGCCGCGCCCGTCGATGCCGCGCTCGCGCCGTTCCGCCTCCCGCAGCCGGGTGACGCGGCGCCGTTGCGCACGGTGCTTTCCAACTCGTTCGCGTTCGGCGGCAGCAACGCGACGGTGATCCTGGGCGCGGACGGCCTGCGCGGCGGTTCGGGCGATTTGGTATAATACGCCCCCCTATGGCAAAGGACTACGGAGATACCAGCATCAAGACGCTCGACCCGGTGACGCACATCCGCATGCGTCCCGGCATGTACGTCGGCGAGCCCGGCACGGGCGCGATGTACCACGACTGCATCTACATCCTGATGAAGGAGGTGATCGACAACTCGATCGACGAGTTCGTCATGGGCTGCGGCAAGAAGATCGACGTCACCGTCAACTACGACACGGGCGAGGTCTCGGTGCGCGACTACGGGCGCGGCATCCCGCTCGGCAAGGTCGTCGACTGCGTCTCGCAGATGAACACGGGCGGCAAGTTCGACTCCGACAGCTTCCAGTTCTCCGCCGGCATGAACGGCGTCGGCACGAAGGCCGTGAACGCGCTCTCCGAGTTCTTCGAGGTGCGCTCCTTCCGCGAGGGCGAGTTCTCCGAGGCGTATTTCGAGGAGGGGCGGCTGAAGTCCCAGCGGCGCGGCCGGCAGAAGACGGCGGAGCGCGACGGCACGTTCATCCGCTACAAGCCAGACGTGAAGGTGCTCAAGCACTTCAAGGTGCGCGAGGAGCACGTCCTGCGGCGCATGAAGATGTACTGCTACGTGAACGCGGGGCTCACGATCGTCCTGAACGGCCAGCCCATCTGCTCCGAGCACGGGCTCGCCGACCTCATTGCGGACGAGGCGCAGTTCGAGAAGCTCTACACGCCGTTCCACGTGAAGACGAAGAGCCTGGAGATCATCTTCACGCACACCAGCCGCTTCGGCGAGGAGTACCACTCGTTCGTGAACGGCCAGTACACGACGGACGGCGGCACGCACCTCACGGCGTTCAAGGAGGCGCTGACGAAGGCCCTCAACGACTACGACGCGAAGAAGAAGTTCGACGGCGACGACATCCGCGACGGGCTCATCGGCGCGGTCTCGATCCGCATCATGAACCCGGTCTTCGAGGGCCAGACGAAGATCAAGTTCGTGATGAACGACATCCGCGCCGACCTCGTCGCCGAGATGAAGAAGGCGATCGAGGCCGAGCTGCACCGCGCGCCGGCCGAGACGGAGAAGCTGATCGCGAAGATCGAGGAGACGGGGAAGATCCGCAGCCAGCTCAACACGATCAAGAAGAAGGCGCGCGAGCACGCGCAGGCCGTCTCGGTGCGCGTGCCGCAGCTGAAGGACTGCAAGCACCACCTGCGGCTCGACAGGGTGGACAGGAAGACGGGCCAGCCGGAGGGCGCCGACACGATGATCTTCCTCACGGAGGGGCAGTCCGCCGGCGGCACGCTCGGCAACGCGCGCGACGCGCTGAACCAGGCCGTCTTCTTCCTGCGCGGCAAGCCGCTCAACACCTTCGGCGTCGGCAAGAGCGTCCTCTACGAGAACGTGGAGTTCTTCAACCTCATCAAGACGCTCGACATCGAGGACACGCTCGACCACCTGCGCTACGGCAAGATCATCTTCGCGACCGACGCCGACGTGGACGGCCTGCACATCCGCATGCTGCTGACGACGTTCTTCATGCGCTTCTACCGCCAGCTCGTCACGGACGGGCGCGTGTTCATCCTGGAGACGCCGCTCTTCCGCGTGCGCAACAAGAAGGAGCAGCACTACTGCTTCTCGGACGAGGAGCGCGAGGCGGCGATCAGAAAGTGCGGACGCGGCTGCGAGATCACGCGCTTCAAGGGCCTCGGCGAGCTGAACGCGAAGGAGTTCAAGGACTTCATCGGCCCGGACATGCGGCTGACGCCCGTCACCTGCGCGGACGACCAGGATGTCGAGAAGACGATCAAGTTCTACATGGGCAGCAACACGCCGGAGCGCAAGGGCTACATCATGGACTCGCTCGTCTGCGACGCGGCGGAGTTCTGACCCCCCCCCCCCCC
>DCMF01000042.1:7332-11593 GCA_002321305.1 Verrucomicrobia bacterium UBA1629
CGCAATCGCGAAGGTTTTGCAAGTGCCTCCACAGGGCACAAGGGAAGTTTGGTATAATACGGCAAACCTGCAATGCGGAAAAGCGGGGCGGCAATTCCGGTGACGTATGGGCAGATTGAGAGGATGGGATGGCAAAAAGACTTTTAAAAGAGGAAATGCCGAAGGCAGGCTCGCATGCGGCGGCGGCAACCGAACCGGAGGTTGTCCTTGTGGGAACTTACAAGGACAGGCAGCTTGCGTGGGTCGGGCGGGAGGGCGTCTACAACTATCCGGTGAAGGACGGGGACGAGCTGACGGACGAGGCGTGCCGGAAGATCAGGGAGCTGTGGCTCTATGCCGATCAGAAGGGGACGCGCCACGCCTTCACGGCGGCGTTCGCCGGGCGAATGGCGCGGGCGGAATTTCTCGCGGCCTATCCGACCTATCCGAAGGGCAAGGGTTCGAAGAACAAGGCGTATTACGTCTTCAAGGTGACGAAGCTCGATTACGGCCCCGTGTCCGACGGGCGGGTCGTCGCCGTCCGCGCCGCCGACTTCGGGGGACGTTCGGCGAAGGTGAAGAAGGCCGTCGAGCAGTACAAGGCCGACGGCGCGTTCGCGCCTCTGGCGGACTACCTGCCGTCCGAGCTCGCGCACGTCCCGCAGACGCAGCTGAAGGTGTGCGAGGCTGCGGGGCAGATGGATTTCTTCGACGAACTTGGTGAAGAGGCGAAACCCGATGTGCCGTTCCCGCCCGTCGAGAACCCGACGTTCACCTTCATTGACTTGTTTGCCGGCATTGGAGGCTTTCGTCTTGCAATGCAGCAGAATGGCGGGCGATGCGTTTTCTCCAGCGAATGGAATGAGGCTGCGCAAAAGACGTATTGTGCCAATTACGGAGATACGCCGTATGGTGACATTACGAAACAAGAGACGAAGGATTTGATTCCCGAAGGGTTTGACATTCTTTGTGCTGGGTTCCCGTGTCAGCCGTTCAGCATCGCAGGCGTCTCAAAGAAAAACAGCCTTGGACGGGCGACTGGATTTGAGGACAAAACACAGGGAACGTTGTTTTTCGATGTCTGCAAAATCATGAAACAGCGACGGCCCAAGGCGTTTCTTCTGGAGAACGTCAAGAATCTGTGCAGCCATGACAGGGGCAACACCTTTCGCGTGATTTGCGAAGCGCTGGATGAGCTGGACTATTCAATCGCCTATCAGGTGATTGACGGGCAGAATTTCGTGCCGCAGCATCGAGAGCGAATCCTGATTGTCGGGTTTGATCGAAAACGCTATGGGAGCGTTGATTTTGAATTTGACATCAAACCTGTCAATCCGAAGCCGGTAATTCGAGACATCTTGGAAAAAGCGCCCGATGCAAAGTACACGTTGTCTGACAAGCTTTGGGATTATCTCCAACGGTATGCAGAAAAGCACAGGGCGGCGGGTAATGGCTTTGGCTTTGGAATTGCGCCGTTGAATGGGGTTTCAAGAACGCTGAGCGCGCGTTATTACAAAGACGGGTCAGAAATTCTCATTGAGCAAAGAGGAAAGAACCCGCGTCGGTTGACACCACGGGAATGCGCACGACTGATGGGCTATCCGTCGAATTTCAAGATTGTCGTCTCGGACTGTCAGGCATACAGGCAGTTTGGCAATTCGGTGGTCATGCCGCTCATGGCGGATGTAGGGCGGTTGATCGTTGCAAAGTTGGAGGCGTTGGAATCTGCGTCAGGGAGGGTGCGGTGATGCGCGATAATGTCTCGGAAGCCGTCAGCCTGATTCAGCAGGGGCATAAGGCGTTCTTCAAGTTCATTGCCGCAAATGAAACGGGCGATACGGGTGGCCACCAGTGTGGGTTTTACATACCAAGGGATTACCTGTCCGAGGCATTTGAATCGCCCTGCGTCAAAGGCGGGAACCAAGACAAGCAAGTCTAGATACTGTGGAATGGCGAGATTCTGACGAACTCGCGATTCATCTACTATGGGAAAGGAACGCGCAACGAAGCGCGCATCACGACGTTCGGGCGCGGCTTTGAGTTCTTGAAGACGGAATACACGGGGGCGCTTGTCGTTTTCATCAAGGAATCCAAGAGCCTGTTTCATTCGTTTGTCTTCAATTCAGAGGAGGAAATCGACGGATTTCTCGGAAGCCTTGGCTTGAGTCCGACGGATGCGAACAAGTTGATCCAGACGGAGGCGAAAAGTCCGACAGACCGAGAAGAACAGGCATTTGCGCGCTTCATTGCCGCGTTAAACGGAGCGTTTCCGTCTTCGGTCGAGATGTCTGCTGCCGCACGACAAATCGAGGGGCTTGTCTATGACCATGCCGAGTACATTCAGATGAATCCTGACAAGAAACTTCTGAATTGGTCAGATGTTGAGTATCGTCTGTTTCGAGCGGTTGAAAGACATCGTTATGGAGGCGTTGTCGGAAAGGGCTTTGCGACCGTCGATGACTTCCTGAAATTGGCCAATACATTGCTGAACAGTCGGAAGAGCCGAGCTGGAAAGAGTTTCGAGCATCATCTTGCGGCACTGTTTACCGGGAATGGACTGCAGTTTGCCGAACAGGTTGTTACGGAGGAGAACAAGAAGCCTGATTTCATATTCCCTTCGGCAGAGGCATATCATGATGCGTCTTTCGATGATGATCGACTGGTCTTCCTCGCTGCCAAGACGACGTGCAAGGATCGTTGGCGACAGATTCTGAATGAGGCAGATCGCTTCAAGGGCAAGGCGAAATATCTCTGCACCTTGCAACAGGGAATGACCGTCAAGCAGGTCAATGAGATGACGGCTGAAAAGGTCGTCCTGGTCGTCCCGAAGCCGTATATTCCCGCTTATCCGGCAGATAAGCAAGAGGGCATATTGACAATCGCCGATTTCATTCGGAAAGTCAAATGCGTACAGGCGTGATCAGGGAGCCGTGAGAAATCTGCACTATGATTGACGATGGAGGAAGCGAATGCGATTGACATACGAACTGATGAAAGTTGAAGGCTGGGGTGATGACAAAGGGAGTCTCGGGTGGAATGACTGTACCGTGATTGACACGTTCAGAACATCGAAAGATCGGTTGGTTCGAAATTTCAAACGGTTGCTTGCGGGTCGGGGTATTCTGCCGCCGCGCAGGACTTATCGGCTTGAACGATACGGCAATGAGGATGAGAATGCCGAATTACAGGATCGGCAATCGGGGATAGCCCTTTTCGCGGCTGTCAGTTGCGAATTATAGGAGACGAATCTGGACTTTTCGCTTAATCTACAGGACGCACATGACGGCGAGGACGCATAGGACGCACATGACAAATAGGACGCAGAGGACTGAACGGGCGGCGAGGACGCACAGGACTTTGAGGGGACGGCTTCGCGACGGTCAGGCCTCTTGGCGCGCGTGGGCAGTAGGCTTCGCGACGGCGAGGCCGGGCGTGGGCCGTCGTTTGCGTCCTGTTTGTCCTGTGCGTCCTGTCTGTCCTCTGCGTCCTTTTCCCTCTGAAAGAAAGGGCTTCCCCAATGCCTGAAATCCCGAAGATCGTCTTGCCGCATGGCGGCTACAGGAAGCTGATCGTCTATCGCAAGAGTGATGTCGTCTATGAGGGCACGGTCATGTTCTGCCGCCGCTTCCTGTCGGCGCATGGCGATCGCACGGTCGACCAGATGACGCAGGCCGCGCGCAGCTGCAAGCAGAACATCGCCGAGGGCAGCTCGGCTTCCGGCACGTCGAAGGAGACCGAGATTAAGCTTACCAATGTCGCGCGCGCGACGCTGGACGAACTGATGGAAGACTACCGCGACTACCTCAAGAGCCGCAGTCTCGCCGAGTGGCCGCGCACGAGCGAGAAGGCCGTCTTCGCGCGGCAGTTCTCAAAGGAACACAACGACTGGGTTGATTGGAAAGAAATCTTTGAGACTCGCCCCGCCGAGACGTTGGCGAACCTGATGCTGACCATCTGTAGCCAGACAAGCTACATGCTCGGAAAGATGATCGAGCGACAGGAAGAGGACTTCAAGCGATTCGGCGGTGTCCGCGAACGCATGCATGCCGCGCGGACGGCCGCGCGGGGTGAGGAATTCGAGAAGGGGCTTTACAGCCGCTTGGCTGATGCGGCGACACCTGAAGCGCTCGCGGCGAAAGTCGCCGAGCTTCGTCAGAAGATTGAGCGGGCGGCTTGGAGCGTTCGGCGCAAGAAGGGCTGGGCGTGAGGCGCCTGTGCGTCTTCGCCCAGTGAAAGCAGTTTTGAAACCTTGACAGGAAACTGTCGATTGAAAAAGTAAGTG
>DCMF01000134.1 GCA_002321305.1 Verrucomicrobia bacterium UBA1629
TTTCTTGTCATACACCCGTGCGCCCCGTGGTTGCCAGCGGAACTCATTTTTGTGTATACTACGCATCATGAGTGCAAAGAATACCGTTGTCCTGTGTTCAAGTCTGCTTCTGGCCTGTGCGGCCGTGGCCGCCGAGCCGTGGGAAGACCCCGCCGTCACGGAGATCAACCGCCTGCCCGCGCGCGGCATTGCCGTGCCCTGCGAGACGGAAGACCTCGCCTTCGACATCCTTCAGCAGAAGCGTCCGAAGGGCGACTCGCGTTGGATCCTCCCGCTCGACGGCACGTGGGACTTCAGCTGGAAGCGGTCGCCCGCCGTCGCCGACTGGGAGAAGACGGCGCAGGTCGCCGTGCCCGGCTGCTGGCAGCTGCAGGGCGACTTCGACCCGCCGCTCTACACGAACGTGCGCTACCCGATCGCGAAGGACGCGCCGCGCGTCATGACCGCGCCGGCGGACACGAACTGGACGGCGCATGCCTACCGCAACCCGGTCGGCCTCTACAGGACGACGTTCAAGCGTCCGTGGCGGTGGCTCTTCCGCAAGACGACGCTCCACTTCGGCGGCGTCTCGTCCGCGTTCTTCGTGCGCGTGAACGGCAAGCCCGTCGGCTACGCCGAGGACAGCCGCCTGCCGTCCGAGTTCGACCTGACGCCCTACCTCAAGTGGTTCGGCGAGAACACGCTGGAGGTCGAGGTCTACAAGCACTGCGACGGCACGTACCTCGAAGACCAGGACTTCTGGCGGCTCTCGGGCATCTTCCGCGAGGTCTACCTCGTCTCCGAGGGCAAGTCCGCGCCGTTCGACCTCATCGTCGAGACGAGGCTGGCGGATGACCTCAAGAGCGCGTCGTTCACCGTGCGCGACGAGAAGGGGAACGTCCTGAAGGTGCGCGACGTGCCGGACGTGAAGCTCTGGAGCTGCGAGGAGCCGTACCTCTACATGACGCCGATCGAGCATCGGTGGGGCTGGTGGATCTTCGGCGGCGTCGACTACCGCGCCGTGTCGTTCGGCTTCCGCAAGGTCGAGATCCGGGATTCCGTCCTCTACGTCAACGGCAGGCGCGCGCTCTTCAAGGGCGTGAACCGCCACGAGATGGAGCCGAAGACGGGCTACGCCGTCACGCTGGAGGGGATGAGGAAGGACATCGAGACGATGAAGGCGTTCAACGTCAACGCCGTGCGCACGAGCCACTACCCGAACGTGCCGGAGTGGTACGACCTCTGCGACCGCGAGGGCATCATGGTCTGCTGCGAGGCGAACACCGAGTCTCACGGCTACGGCTACGGCAAGGAGTCGCTTGCGCACCGCGCCGACTACCGGCAGGCCATCGTCGCGCGCGGCACGCGCATGGTCGAGACGCTGCGCAACCATCCGTCCATCATCTACTGGTCGATGGGCAACGAGAGCGGCGACGGCGAGAACTTCACCGCGCTGAAGGCGGCGATGCGTTCGATCGACCCGACGCGGCCGATCCACTACGAGTGCGCCTACGACGGCGACAACTCCGACATCTACGCGGCGATGTACGCGCGGCCCCGGTCGGTCGAGAAGTACGTCGCGAACAGCCCGAAGAAGCCCTTCGTCATCTGCGAGTACACGCACGCGATGGGCAACTCGAACGGCGGCATCCAGGACTACTGGGACCTCGTGCGCAAGTATCCGTCGTTCCAGGGCGGGTTCGTCTGGGACTTCATGGACCAGGCCCTGTGGAAGACGGACGCGCGCGGCACGTGGCTCGCCTACGGCGGCGACTTCGGCGACAGGCCGAACGACGGCAACTTCAACTGCAACGGGCTCTTCGACGCCCTGCGCAATCCGCATCCCGGCGCCTACGAGATGAAGCACGCCTACCAGAACATGACGTGCGAGGCGTTCGACTTCGCGGCGGGCAAGGTGACGGTGCGCAACGGCTTCTGCTTCCGCGACCTCGACGACTACGTGTGCGAGTGGACGGCGCGCGACGCGGCGGGCAACGCGTCCGCGCGCGGGTGCTTCGAGCTGGGCGAGCTGCAGCCGGGCGCGACGCGGGAGTACGCGCTGGAGGGCTTCAGCGGCGACTTGGTCGTCTTCCGCTTCCTCGACGGCCGCGACTGCGTGGCGTGGGACTCCTTCGCGAAGCCGTTTGAGGGAAATGATCGAATGGTCGAATGGACGAGCGGACGGACGGGGGACAGCGGACAGAGGACAGGGGACAATGGGGCCTCACGCCTCACGTCTCATCCCTCATCCCTTTCGCTCGCCCTCAATTTCTGGCGGGCGCCGACGGACAACGACCGGGGCTGGAAGATGGCGGAGGTCTGCAAGGTCTGGAAGGACGCGACCGCGACGCAGAAGCTGCCCGCCGGCGTCACGAGCGACCTGAAGACGTCGCGCCTGGCGGACGGCGCGTGGCTCGTGGACTGGACGCTCACCGTGCCGAAGGGGCTGCCGCCGATCCCGCGCGTGGGCCTCACGTTCACCGTGCCGAAGACGAACGCGGTCGAGTGGCTCGGTCTCGGCCCGTGGGAGAACTACGCCGACCGCGCGACCGCCGCGATCTTCGACGTCCACCGCGCGACCGTCGGGCTCGTCTCCGGCCTCGCCGACCCGGCGACCGGCACGATCGCCTATCCGGCGGATCGCCTCAACCCCGACAACTACATCGAGCCGGGCGAGCAGGGCTACCGCACGGGGTGCCGCCGCCTCACGGTCGGCAACGTGACGGTCGAGGCGGTGAACGCGCCGTTCGGCTTCAACGTCTGGCCGTATCCGCAGACGATGCTGGAGGGCAAGCGGCACCAGTGGGAGCTTTCGGAGGCGGACGCGCTGACCGTCAACGTCGACGCGGTGCAGATGGGCGTCGGCGGCGACAACAGCTGGGGCGCGCGGCCGCATGACGCATTCATGCCCGGCGCCGGCACCTACCGTCTCCTGTTCACCGTGAAGGGACTCTAAGGCCATGGCGAAGCTTCATCTCGGCGTGCTTGGCTCGGGGGCCGGCTCGAACATGCAGTCCATTGTCGACGCGATCGACGCGGGGACGCTGGATGCGGAAATCAAGCTCGTGCTGGCGGACGTGCCGGACGCGAAGATCCTCGACCGCGCGCGGCGGCACGGCATTCCCTGCCAGCATCTCGACTGCGCCCCGTGGAAGACCAAGCTCGAAGGCCCGGCCGAAGACCGCTGCATTGACCTGCTGAAGGGCGCGGACGTCGATACGGTCGTCCTCGCGGGGTTCATGCGCATCGTGAAGCCCAAGCTGCTCGCGGCGTTCCCGAACCGCGTCCTCAACATCCACCCCGCGCTGCTGCCGGCGTTCCCCGGCGTCCACAGCTGGACGCAGGCGCTGGACTACGGCTGCAAGGTCGCGGGCGTGACGGTGCATTTCGTCGATGCGGGCACGGACTCCGGGCCGATTCTCGTGCAGAGGGCCGTGCCGGTCCGAGAGGACGACACGCCCGAGACGCTGCATGCGCGCATTCAGGTCCAGGAGCATCTCGCGTATCCCGAAGCCCTTGGCATTGTCGCGAAGGGCAATTACGCGATCGACGGCCGCCGGGTGAGAATAATGGTATAATGGTGCGCATGGAAGTGTCCTCTCCGCATATCGCCCTGCCGCTGAAGTACCGTCCGATGACGTTTGACGACGTCGTCGGGCAGGAGCACGTCGTGCGTACGCTGCGGCACGCGATCGAGGCGAACCGCATCGCGAACGCCTACCTGTTCATCGGCCCGCGCGGCATCGGCAAGACGACGCTCTCGCGCATCTTCGCGAAGGCCCTGAACTGCCTTTCGCCGAACGGCGTCGAGCCCTGCGGCGCGTGCACGAACTGCACGGAGATCGCCGCCGGGCGCTCGATCGACGTCACTGAGCTCGACGCGGCGTCGCACAACAAGGTCGAGGACGTGCGGCCCATCATCGAGCAGTGCCCGTTCAAGCCGACCGGCTCGAAGTTCAAGATCTACATCATCGACGAATGCCACATGCTCACCGGTGCGGCGTGGAACGCGCTCCTGAAGACGCTGGAGGAGCCGCCGCCGCACGTGCGCTTCATCTTCGCGACGACGGAGGGCGACAAGGTCCTGCCGACGATCGTCTCGCGCTGCCAGCGCTTCGACCTGCGGCGCATCCAGACGCATGACATCGTCTCGCGCCTGAAGTACATCTGCGAGAAGGAGAAGATCTCGGCCGAGGAAGACGCGCTGCTCGCCATCGCGCGCGGCGCGGAGGGCGGCATGCGCGACGCGCTCTCGTCGCTCGACCAGCTCATTTCCTTCAAGGGCGACACGATCACCGAGGAGGACGCGCTCGGCGTGTTCGGGCTCGTCAGCCGGGGCGCGCTGGAGAATCTCGCCGGCGCGATCCTGAAGGGCGACACGGCGGCGATCCTCGCGGCGATCGAGATGTTCGACTCCGCCGGCAAGAACATGCGGCGGATTTCCGGCGAGCTCCTGCAGCATTTCCGCAACCTCGTCGTCCTCCAGGCGCTCGGCCCGAAGTCCAAGTCGCTGGAGGCGACGCCCGACCAGATCCGGATCCTGGAGGCCCAGGCGCAGGGGATCGATCCGGGGCGCGTCTTCCGGGTCTGCGACCAGCTCGCGGAAATGGAGGACAAGCTGCGCTACGTGCTGTCGGTGCGGACGCTGATCGAGATGTCGCTCATCCGCGCCTCGCGCCTTGCGACGACGGCGACCGTCGACGAGCTGCTGCGCGCGGTGAAGGGGCTGCGGGAGGGGTTGCCGACAACGGTCGCCGCGCCGGCGATTGCGCCCACGGCTGTCGCCGCGCCCGTTTCGGCGCCCGCCGAAACGTCCGTGGCCAAGCCCGTGCCGCCGAAGCCTGCGGCTGCGCCGAAGCCCGCGCCCGTTGAGGCGACGCCGACGCCGGCCTCGCGGCGGGAGGTCCTGGACGATCCGCGCCTGAACGACGACATCCTGGGGGCGTTCCCCGGCGCGACGATTGCGGACATTCGGGAGGCGAAGAAATGACGACATGCGGTTGGCTGTGGATTTACGCGGGACTCGCGCTGATGCTCCTGGAGCTCGTCGCGCCGGGGTTCGTGCTGTGCTTCTTCGGACTTGCGGCCGTGACGGTCGGCGCGCTCCGGTTCGTCTTCGGCGAGGCGTTCGGCGCGACGGGGCAGATGGCCGCGTTCTCGGTGCTGTCGATCCTCTACATCGTCCTCCTGCGGCGCCTGCTGAAGAAGGTCTTCGTCGGCGAGAAGGACGGCGGCGCGCGCGGGCTGACGGACGACTACGTCGGGCGCACGGGCACGGTCACGGAGGCGATCGAGCCGCCGAAGACGGGGCGCGTCCTCCTCGGCGACGCGGCGTGGACGGCGAGCGCCGCGACGGCGATCCCGGCAGGAACGGACGTCACGGTCGTCTCGCAGCGGAACCTCACGATGACGGTCCGGCCGCTTATGCGGCCGGGCGGCCCGGACGACAGGGCCTGAATCTTGTCTCAGCAAACACGAAACAAAGGAAAGGAACACGGAAGATGGAACTCAAGGGATCCAAGACGGAGCAGAACCTGATGACGGCCTTTGCGGGCGAGTCGCAGGCGCGCAACAAGTACGACTACTTCGCCTCGAAGGCGAAGAAGGACGGCTACGAGCAGATCGCGGCCGTCTTCCAGGAGACGGCGCTGAACGAGAAGGAACACGCGAAGATGTGGTTCAAGCTCTTCGCGGGCATCGGCTCGACGCCGGAGAACCTGCTGGCCGCCGCCGCCGGCGAGCATGAGGAGTGGACGGACATGTACCGGCGCTTCGCCGAGGAGGCGGAGGCCGAGGGCTTCGCGGAGATCGCGGACAAGTTCCGCAAGGTCGCCGAGGTCGAGGCGCACCACGAGGCGCGCTACCGCAAGCTCGCAAAGAACATCGAGACGGGGGAGGTCTGGGCGCGCGTCGGCGCGAACAGGTGGCAGTGCCGCAACTGCGGGGCCATTGTCGAAGGCGAGCGGGCGCCGGAGAAATGCCCCGTCTGCGATCATCCGAAGGCCTACTTCCAGCTGGAAGAGGTGAATTTCTGAAACTGACCAAGGGAGTCCTGAACATGAAGAAACTGCTTGTTTCCGCCGTGACGGCGGGTCTTTCCACATCGCTGTTCGCCGGCCTCTACGGCGACACGCCGGACGCGAAGCACGCCTGGGCGGTCCATGACTGGAACCGTCCGAAGCCGTCGAAGGTCGAGCCGGCGAAGGAGATCGGCCAGCCGCCGTCCGATGCGGTCGTCCTCTTCGACGGCACGAAGGCGTCGTTCGAGAAGAACTGGCGCGACGGGAAGGGCCAGCCTTCCGGCTGGTCCTATTCGGACGACGGCTACTTCTACACCGTGCCCAACTGGAAGAACGGCGGCGCGATCTTCTCGCGCGCGGAGTTCGGCGACTGCCAGCTCCACATCGAGTACCGCCACGACCCCAGCCAGCTCTTCACGGACAAGGGGCCGCAGATGCGCGGCAACTCCGGCGTCTTCCTGATGAACAACTACGAGATCCAGGTGCTGGAGTCGTACTACACGTCGCGTGAGCTGGAGGGCAAGGCCGGGTTCGTCGACAACTACGCCGACGGGCAGGCGGGGTCCGTCTACGCCGAGAATCCGCCGCTCGTCAACCCCGCGCGCAAGCCGGGCGAGTGGCAGGTCTACGACATCGTCTTCCACCAGCCGAAGTGGGACGGCGACCGGCTCGTCCATCCCGGCAGCGTGACGGTGTTCTTCAACGGCGTCCTCGTGCAGGACCACTGGGAGATGGAGGGGCTGACGACGCATTGCCGTCGCCGCCCGCTCGCGCCGCACAAGACCGTGGGGCCGCTGCAGCTGCAGGATCACGGCTGCGTCGTCCAGTTCCGCAACATCTGGTACCGTCCGCTCGCCTCGCGCTGGGACAACAGGACGCACAGCGTGCTGTCCGCCGACGAGAGCGAGGTCATGAAGCTCCGCCGCGAGACGGCCGCGAAGCTCCTCGCGAAGATCGATGCCGCGAAGTGCGAGGCCCAGCAGGTCAACCAGGCCTTCGAGGTGATCTCCTACGCGAAGGACGAGCCGTATCTCTCCGCGTGCCGGAAGATCTTCGCGGGCTACCTGGCGAAGCTGGAGGCGATGGACGACAAGGCGCTGGACGCGAACAGGGACGCGATCCTTTCCATCAAGCGGTCGATTGACGTGCTGAAGCGCAACAGGGTCGTCGACACGTGCGCGTTGTGCGAGAAGATTCTCGGCATCGTCGAGAAGAAGGGCTGGAGCAAGAAGTAGGCGCCATGAAGATCGTCGTCAAGGTCGGCACGCACGCCATCGCCGCGAAGAGCGGCCATCCGGACCACGCGGCCCTGCGCCGTCTCGTCGCGCAGCTCTCGCAGCTGCGCAAGGACGGGCACTCGGTCTTCTTCGTCTCGTCCGGCGCCGTCGCCGCCGGCGTCGAGGCGCTGGGGCTGAAGGCGCGTCCGAAGGACGTCAACGACGTGCAGATGTGCGCGGCGGTCGGCCAGGCGCGGTTCATCGGCGAGTACGAGCACTTCTTCGGCGTCGAGGGCGTGCGGATCGGCCAGTTCCTCCTCACGCACTACGACTTCGAGGACCGCCGCCGCAGCCAGAACGTGAAGAAGGCGCTCGAGCGTCTCGTCACGGCCGGCATCGTGCCGATCATCAACGAGAACGACGTCGTGGCGGACGAGGAGTTGAAGGGCCAGACCTTCGGCGACAACGACTGGCTCTCGTTCCTGATCGCGAAGCTCGTCAAGGCCGATGCGCTCGTGCTGCTGACGACCGTGGACGGGCTGCTCGACTCGCAGGGGCGGCGCATCCCGGAGGTCGCGAGCTTCCGCCACGTGAGGGAGCTCGTGCGCCCCGGCGAGAAGGGCAACCTCTCGAAGGGCGGCATGGACTCGAAGCTCAAGGCCGTCCGCGCGGCGGTCAAGGCGGGCATCGACACGTACATCGCGAACGGCCGCAAGACCGTCTTCCCCGCGCTGTTCGCGGGGCGTTCGGTCGGCACGTTCTTCCCCGGCTCCGCGCTCTAAGGGATCTCGTGCGCGGCTGAATGCGGAGGCGAAAGGACAGGAAACTGAAGACATGAATCTGCCATCTGAACTTCGGGGGGCTTTCCCGAAACGCCCGCTGGACGCGAACAAGTACACGGTCGGCACGGTCTCCGTCGTCGGCGGCTCAGGGCACTACATCCACGCGCCGGTCATCGCGGGGCTCGGCGCCCGCGCGGCGGGCGCGGGGCTCGTGCAGCTCGTCGTGCCCGACGCCTCGCGCATCGCGGCCGGTTCTCTCGTGCCGGAGGCGACGTTCACGAAGCTCGTGGCGACCTGCGTGCCGCCGAAGGCGGACGTGACGGTGCTCGGCATGGGGCTGGGCGTCTCCGTCTCGGCGGAGGTCATCGTCTCGCGCCTTCTCTCGGGGTCGCGCGGACGGTTCGTGCTGGATGCGGACGCCCTGTCCGTCCTGGCCTCCTGGTACGGGCGCACGGACGGGTACGATCCCGCGAAGGGCCAGGAGCTCGTCCTGACGCCGCACGAGGGCGAGGCGGCGAAGCTGCTCGGCTGGGATCGCGACAGGGTCTCGTCCGACCGCCGCGCGGCGGCGCGGGAGATCGTCGAGCGCTATGGCGCGACAGTCGTCCTGAAAGGGGCTCATACGCTCGTCGTCTCGGCGGATGGCGCGCGCGTCTACGAGAACGCGACGGGCAATCCGTTCATGGCCCTCGGCGGCATGGGCGACCTGCTCGCGGGCGTCATCGGCGCGCGCTGGGCGTACCTGAAGGGCGATTCCTTTCTCGCGGCGGCGGCGTCCGTCTGGCTGCACGGCGCGGCGTCCGACGCCCTGGTGGCGGCGGGCGGCGACCCTTCGATCGCCAACACGGCCGCGCGCGTCGGCTCGCTGCGCGTCGCGCTTGACGCCTGAGGCGCGGCTGTCCGGCAGGGGCTTCTGACAATTCGAGTCTGCACGACAAGACGGACACACGAGAAAGGGAAAAGAGAGACATGGACGTTCGAGACGGGCACAATCCAGAGGGCGTTTCCGCGACGAAGGCGGTCTATCCCGGCACGTTCGACCCGATGACGCTTGGGCACTTCGACCTCATCCGGCGGGCGTCGAAGCTCTACGGGCGGCTGGTCGTCGCCGTCGCGGCGACCAGCAAGAAGCAGGGGGCGCTCTTCGACGCGGCGGAGCGCCTGGCGATGATCCGGGAGGACGTGCGCCGCGCACGCCTGAAGAACGTCGAGGTGAAGGTGCTCGACGGGCTGCTCGTCGACTTCTGCCGCCGCGAGGCCGCGCACGTCGTCATTCGCGGCGTCCGTGTCTATTCCGATTTCGAGTACGAGTTCCAGATGGCGCTCACGAACCGCCGGCTCGCGCCGGAGATCGAGACGCTGTTCATGATGCCGAGCGAGAACCTTGCGTACGTCACGGCCTCGACCGTGCGCGAGATCGCGAGCTACGGCGGCGACACGGCGGCGTTCGTCACGGCGTCCGTCCAGCGGCGCCTGAAGCGTCGGCTGCATCCGCCTGTGCGCGGGTGACGTCTGCGGCGGGGCCATCTATGGTATAATACGCGCCATGAAACGAATCATGGCCATTGGCGTGGCGTTGGCCGCTTCCCTCGCGTGGGCGGCGACGCCTGACTTTCAGGAGAACCCGGTTCCGGCGCTCGGACAGAACGCACGGAACCAGACGGCGTTCGATGCGGCGAAGAAGGGCCCGCGCGTCCTCTTCGTGGGCAACTCCATCACGCGGCACGGGCCGCGTCCCGAAATCGGCTGGACGAACGACTGGGGCATGGCGGCGAGCGCGCGCGACAGGGACTACGTGCACCTCCTCCAGAAGAGGATTGCCGCCGTGCAGCCTGAGGCGCAGTGCTGCCTCCTGCAGGTGGCGGGCTCGTTCGAGCGCGCGTTCTTCAAGCCGGACTGGAGCTGCGAAAAGAGCTACGCCTGGGCGCGGGCGTTCAAGCCGGACGTGATCGTGCTCTTCTTCGGCGCGAACGTGCCGGGGGCATACGATGCGGGGAGGCTGGCGCCGGCGCCGGCCCGGACGTTCGGCGCGGCGCTGGAGGCGTTTCTCGATTACGTCGACCCCGGAAAGCGGGCGTTCGTCCTGATGTCGCAGGGGTTCTACATCCGGCCGAAGCTCGACGCCGAGAAGGCGGTCGTCGCGCAGAAGCGCGGCTGCGCGTTCGTGAACCTGGAGGACATCCGCACCCGCGCCGATGCGCATGGCCGCTACAACCACCCCGGCGACCTCGGCATGCAGCTGATCGCCGACCGCTTCTGGGAGACGATGGCCCCGCGCATCCGCGCGGGGAAGTGACCTGCGCGGCGATGCTGCGGGATTCGACGAATCGACCCTGACCTGCCATGAGAAAGAGTGACGACCATTTGGACGCGGAAGCGGCGGACGAAGCTGCGCCGAAGACGCTGGAGGCGGTGCGCGCCGAGATCGACGCGATCGACCGCGCGCTCGTGCCGCTCGTCATCCGCCGCCTGCGGGCCGTCCGCGAGATCGCCGAGGCGAAGCGGGCGACGGGCCGCGCGGTCTATGACCCCGTGCGCGAGGAGGCGATCCTCGACGCGGCCGGCGAGGCGGCGGGCGACGATTTCTCGGACGAGGTGAAGACGGTCTTCCGGACGCTGTTCGACGTCGCGAAGGCGCGCCAGCGCGCGCAGCTCGCGAACACGGCGAAGGCCGGCGACCTCACGCTCGCGATTGTCGGGATGGGCCTCATCGGCGGCTCCTTCTACAAGGCCGCGCGGCGGGCCGGCTACGCGACCGTCGCGCTGCACCACGGCGAAAGCGAGGGGCTGTCCAAGGCGGACGTCGTGCTCGTCTGCCTGCCGCCCGACGTCATCGTGCCGTGGATTCGCGAACACGCCGCCCGGTTCAGGCGCGGCGCGACGGTCATCGACATCTGCGGCGTGAAGACGGGGATCTGCCGCGCGCTCGCGCAGCTGCCCAAGGACGGCTGGCGGTTCGTCGGCGGGCATCCGATGGCGGGCAAGGAGGTGACGGGGTTCGCGAACTCGACCGCCGACCTCTTCCTCGGCAAGTCGATGGTGCTGTGTCCGCCGGCGCCGCATGCGGGCGAACCCGCGCTGGAGAGGCTCTTCCTGTCGCTCGGCTTTGCGCAGGTCGTCGTCACGACGCCCGCGAAGCACGACGAGATGATCGCCTTCACGAGCCAGCTCGGCCACGTCATCGCCTCGGCCTACGCGCAGGATCCGCGCGTCGCGGAGTCCGTCGGCTTCTCGGCGGGCAGCTTCGCGAACATGTCGCGCATCGCGACGATCGACCCGGAGACGTGGGCGGCGCTCTACCTCGCCGACCGTGACGCGCTCCTGACGGTGCTGGACGGCTTCATGGAACGCCTCGGCGCGTTCCGCCGCGCGCTGGACGCGCAGGACGCGCCGGCCCTGAAGGCGTTCATCGCCGCCGGGGCGGCGTCCAAGCGCAGGGAGCTGGACCGGGCGCGTCAGGCGGTCGCTGTGCACTGACGTCTGAACCTTCCGGACCTGCGTGGCGTTAGACGGGGTAATGAAATCACTTCTTTTGAGCGCGTCGGCGCTGTCGGTCTTCGGCCTCACGGCTGCGGAAAACGTTGAAACGAACCAGGTCGCGGACCTCGGCACCGTCACGGTCGAGGCGAACGCGCTCTCGAAGTACCGTCCCGAGACGGTGACGGGCGGCACGTTCACGGGCGAGCCGCCCGAGACGCTTCCGTGCGTTGTCGACACGCTGACGGAGGACTTCATCCGCGAGCGCAACCCGACGGACATGAACGACCTGCTGCGGCAGGTGCCGGGCATCGAGACGGGCGGCACGTCGCTGCTCGTGCGCCAGCCGGGGCTCTTCTCCATTCGCGGCATGGGCGGCACGGAGCCGGCGTTCGACGGCGTGATCCCCGTCGGGCGCGGCGCGGGGCTGTTCATGGATCCGGCGATGATGGAGCGCGTCGAGATCGTGAAGGGGCCGATCGCCTCGCTGTCGGGCGGCGCGGGTGCGCAGCAGAACAACAACGGCGCGGGCGGCTCGATCAACATGTACCTGAAGGGCGCGCATTTCCGCGACAGCGAGATCAATTTTTCCGAACAGACGTCCGTCGGGCGCAACGTCTGGCGCCAGCGCGGCATGATCGACGCGAACGAGATCGTCGTCGAGGACAAGTTCGCGGTTCGGCTTCCGGCTTCCTTCGACATCTACTCGCCGGCCTACATCTCCAGCGGCTCGCAGGAAGGGGCGCGTCCGCGCGAGCAGTACACGCTCGCGCCGTCCTTCGTCTTCAAGGCGACGGACGGCGTGACGTTCGGGCTGAAGACGATGTTCGTCTCGTCCGACAGCCCCAGCTACATCGGCATCCCCGTCTGGCGCGGCAAGCCCGCCGGCGGCTATGGCTGGAACGAGTCGTCGTGCCGTCCGTCCGACCGGTCGAAGTACATGGGGATGATGGCCAACCCCTACGTCGACTGGCAGGTCACGGATGACTGGCTTCTCAAGTTCGGCGGCTCGTTCATGTATTCGGACTGGGAGCAGACGACGCGCGAACCGTATGTGCCGTCGCTGCGGAGTCGGCAGAATCCGGACGGGGACATGCCGAATCAGGCCGAGTACGATCGGGTCATGAACCACTTCTACGAGACGGGGGAGTGGCTGACGGGGAAGAAGTACATGACCTCGTCATTCTCCGAGTCGAGCGCCATTCAACGCAACTTCAACGTCTACGCGCGCTCGGTCTACACGAAGAACGAGCTGCCGTTCGGCTTCCGCAACACGTTCCTCGTCCAGCCCGACTTCTACTACCGCGATGGCGACGCCTTTGGGGCGGCGGTCTCCCGCTACGGCGCGACCGTGCAGGACTCGATCGGCTGGGGCTGGGTCACGCTCCTCGCGGGCCTGCGCTACGACTACTTCGTCGAGAACGCCTCGACACAGGAGGGGCGCACGGGGACGGTCTTCTACGACGAGGCGCACGCCTTCGCGTTCTCGCCGCGTGGCGGCCTCACGATCCAGCCGCTCGACTGGCTCGTCCTCTTCGGCAACATTTCGCAGACGCAGACGCCGACCCTGGGCTACCGCACGGCGGACGGCACACGTCCATCCGACCCGTGGACGGCGACGCAGTGGGAGACGGGCGTGCGCATCCGGCCGCTGGAGAAGTTCTGGATTTCGGCCTCCTACTTCAACATCGAGCAGGAGAACGCACCCGTGCAGAACAGGCAGACGCAGGAGGTCTACTACGAAGGGCACAACCGTTCGCACGGCGTCGACCTGTCGCTGTCGGGCGACATCACGGAGAACTGGACGGTTCTCGCGATGTATGCGCACACGCTCTACGAGGACTGCACGAAGTCCGGCAAGGCCGGGTCGTTCGAGCGCTATCCGCGCCATGCCGTGACGCTCAACACGTCCTACCGTCTGCACGGGTTTGATGCGATCGAGGACATCGTCGTCGGGCTCGGCTACCGCTACCGTTCGATGAGCTACGCCTGCATGCAGGGCCGGTACGTCAACGAGAACCTGAGGTTCGATCCGAGCCACGTCTTCGACGTCAACGTGTCCGTTCCGCTCTCGAAGTTCGGGTGGCGCGACGACTGGTTCCTGACGCTCGGCGTACGCAACCTCTTCGACGAGCGGTACTTCGACACGGCGCGGCACTACTACGAGTGCTTCGCGGGCGACCCGCGCACGTTCGAGATCGGCCTGCGCGGCAAGTTCTGACGCGGTGCCCCGGGCGGTTGCCTTTTGCTATAATATGCGTCGCTCCGGGCGGTTGGAACGCGCATGCGTGTAACCGTTCGGCTGGAAATCCGTAGACGGGACAAACAGACGAAGCGAGGAGACGGCGAACATGGCAATCGACATCAGAGGACTTGGCAACCAGGACGCGCTCGCGCAGATCGCGAAACTGGCGTACGGATCGGGGCGGACGGAGAAGACGTCTGGTGGCAAGGGCAGCATCGGCCTTCTGGACGGCCGCGTCGTGAAGTTCAACACGCACTGGCGCGAGCGCGGCGGCACGCCGTCCGCCGAGATGCGGGCGAGCTGCGACGCCCTGCGCGCGCAGCTGTCGGGCATCGCGACGGCGCTGCTCGCCGCCCAGCCCGGCGCGGACGCGGCGGCGCAGGCGAAGCTCGACAAGGCGCTCGCGTCCGTCCGCCGCGAACTCGGCCTGGACGCGGCCGGGCAGCCGGTCGCGACGCCCGCGCTCCTCGACCGAAAGGTCGTCGCGAAGGTCGTCAACACGATCAGCGAGGCGACGGGCATCGACGCCTGGCAGGAGCTGCGCGCGGGCGATGCGCGCGCCCTCTCCTCGCGCAAGATCGACACGACCTTCGCGGCCGTCGACTACGGCCTGCACGTCTCGGACGCGGTCGCGGCCGCCGTGCAGGACATCGCGCATCCGGCGGACGGCAAGCCGGGCGTCGCGCTGAACGCGCGGCAGACGGCGTTCCTGCAGGATCTCGTCCGGCGCGACCTGGACGCGCGGCGCGCCGAGGGGCGTCCGCTGCCGTCGGCGGACGACCTGGCGGCGTCCATCCGCGACTTCACGTCGAAGCACCTGATCGTCACGCTGCAGGCGTTCGGCCTCGATTCGCATCGCCTGATGACGCAGCGGCGTGAGGTCAGTCGGTGGGCGCAGGGCGCGGTCTTCATTGTGGGCGCACCGGCGCCGGAGCTGGCGGATCGCGCGGACGTCGCCGTCGGGCTGATGGCGGACGCCGACTCGAACTCGTTCTGGTACATGGGCCTTGCCCTGGCGCTCGTCTCCGAGAAGATGCCCGCGATGCGCGCGCGGCAGCCGGAAGGGCGCCTGACGGGCGCGACGGTGTGGAAATGCTGCTTTGGCGAGGGCGCGCCGAAAGGCGAGGCCGGCGTCCTGGGGACGCGGGCGTTCTCGGACGCCTTTGTCGCGCGGCTGCAGCGCCAGATGCTGGAACTGCGCAACCGGTGCGCGGCGCCGGAGATGCGCAAGATGGTGCCCGACGACATTCTCTCCGCCGCGGCGCCGGGCATCCAGAACGGCACGGCCTTCACGCCGCTGATGCGCGGCGCGCTGAAGGATCCGAAGTTCGTCCCGGACGTGCAGCGCGACTACGTGGCGTACATGCCGCTCTACAACGTCGAGGACGCCTGCCTGAAGACGGAGCAGGATCTCGTCAAGCTGCTGCGGGCGGACTTCCAGCGGCAGTTCCCGGTCATCCGCGCGCGGAACGGGGACGCGCGCCAAGAGGCCGACTTCCGTCCACTTCAGGAGGATCTTGACCGGGCGGAGACGATGACGCGCGACTTCATCGGGCAGATGGACGCGCTCTTCGGGCAGCAGATCACGCCGACCCAGCGCAAGGTGATGTTCATGGGGCTTACGCAGGCGGGCTTTGGGCCGTTCATGTCGCTCGTCGGCGTGGGCGGCGAGCACATGCAGGCGCAGGTCGACATCCGCCGCGAGGATGACGGCGCGCTCGTCATGACGTACAGCAGCATGCCGGACGCCGCCATCGAGGCGCAGTACAGCTTCCGCGTCGAGCCGGACGGCACGAACCGCCGCGTCGGCGACTTCGTCTGCCGTGTCCGCGAGCAGCCGGCGTGAGGTCGGCCAGTCAGGAGCCAGTCCTTCGGGGGCGGCGAACAAGGCCGCACCCGAAAATGGTATAATGTGCGGCGTGAAGATGGACGATTACGAGCTTCTCGATTCAGGTGACGGGCGCAAGCTGGAGCGCTTCGGCAAGTATGTTCTGGCGCGCCCGTGTTCCCAGGCGCTCTGGCGGCCGGCGAAAGGCCCGGCGGACTGGTCGCGCGCCGACGCCTCCTTTGACCGCGAGGACGGCAACCGCTGGCATGGCCGCTCGAACCTGCCGAAGGACTGGCCCATCGAGACGGTCGGCATTCGCTTCAAGCTTGGCGGCACGGACTTCGGGCACCTCGGCATCTTCCCGGAGCAGCGCGCGCAGTGGAAGTGGATCAGGGAGAAAGTAAGAAGTAAGAAGGAAGAAGGAAGAGGCAAGGGGGAAGAGGGGAGCGGGGTGCGCGTCCTCAACCTCTTCGCGTATTCCGGCGGCAGCACGCTGGCGGCGGCGCTGGGCGGTGCGGAAGTCTGCCATCTCGACGCCTCGAAGGGCATGGTCGAGTGGGCGCGCGAGAACGCCCGTCTGAACGGCCTCGCCGAGCATCCGATTCGCTGGATCGTCGATGACGCGCACAAGTTCATGCGGCGCGAGATCCGCCGCGGGCGGAAGTACGAGGCGGTCATCCTCGATCCGCCGACGTTTGGACGCGGCGCGGGCGGCGAGATGTACAAGATCGAGCGCGACCTTCAGGAGACGCTGGGGCTGGTGAAGGAACTCCTCGCCGAGCGTCCGTCGTTCGTCCTCTTCTCGTCCCACACGCCGGGGCTGTCCGAGGTCGTCGCGCAGAACGTCCTGGGGCAGCTGTTCCCGTCCGCGAAGCTGGAGGCGGGCGAAATGCTGCTCGAAGGCGCGTCCCTTCCGTGCCCCAGCGGCATCTACTGCCGCGCGGTCTGGTAAATTTGCTATAATGTCCCGTCAAAGGAAAGGATCTTGAGACATGAGAGACCTGTTTATCGTGGGCGCCGGCGGCTTCGGCCGCGAGGCGGTGTGGACGGTTGAGCGCATCAACGCGGCGGCGGGCGAGCCGCTGTGGCGTGTCGTCGGCTTTGCGGATGACGATCCGGCGAAGGCCCGCGGCAATTTCGAGGGCTATCCGCTTCTTGGCCCGGTCGAGAAGGCCGCGAAGGACAATCCCGGCGCGTCCGTCTTCATCGCCATCGGCGACAACGCGATCCGCCGCCGCATCTACGCGCAGCTGCGCGGGTTCGACTTCCCGGCGCTCATTGACCCCTCGGCGCAGGTCTCACCGACGACGGAGTTCAAGCACGGCACGTTCATCGCCGTCGAGGCGGTCGTCTCGGTCGGCACGGAAATCGGCAAGTTCGTCATCATCAATGCGCGTGCGGGCGTCGGCCACGATTCGGTCGTCGGCGACTTCGCGAACATCGCGCCCGGCGTCTCGCTCTCCGGCCACACGACGATCGGCATGGACGTCTTCATGGGCACGAACAGCTGCACGGCGCCCGGCATGAAAGTCGGCGACGGCGCGACGGTCGCCTGCGGAACGCCCGTCCTGGCGAACGTGCCCGCCGGCACGACGCTGAGCCCGTTCGGCTCGCTGAAGGCCTGATCGTTTTCAACCACGGATTAACACGGATGGACACGGATTGCCCTGCCCCAGCAAATCCGTGACAATCCGTGAAATCCGTGGCTTAAGATCCAACCGAAGGGAAGCCTTGGAATGAAGTGGACGGTTTACAACATTCTTTTTGCCTTGGTCTATCCGTTCCTCTTGCCAGGGTTTCTGCTGCGGATGCTGCGGCGCGGCGGCTATGCGGCGCGGTTCGGCGACCGCTTCGCGCTCTATCCGGCGGGGCTCTTCCCGTCGGTCGTGCCGTTCGGGCATGACCCGTTCGCCGTGCGGCCGTCGGCGGACGCGCCCGTCTGGATCCACGCCGTCTCCGTCGGCGAGGTGCAGGTCGCGGGGCAGCTCATGCGCGAATGGCGCGCGGCCGAGCCGTCCGTCCGCTTCTGCTTCTCGACGACGAGCTCGACCGGCTGGAAGATGGCGGAGAAGGAGGTCGGGCCGAACGACACGCTCATCTACAATCCGCTCGACTTTCCGAATTTCGTCAAGAGCGCGCTGAAGACGGTGCGGCCGCGCGCGATCGTCCTGACGGAAAGCGAGATCTGGCCGAACTTCATCCGTCAGGCGAAGAAGTACGGCATTCCGCTCTTCCTGGTCAACGCGCGCGTCTCGGATCGCAGCGCGCCGCGCTATAGGCTGGCGAAGTGCTTCTTCGGCGACGTCTTCCGCTGCTTCACGAAGATTTTCGCGCAGAGCGACCTCGACAAGGCGCGGCTCGTCGCGGCGGGCGCGCCGGAGCGGACGGTCGAGGTGACGGGCTCGTTCAAGTTCGACGTCGCGCGCCGCAACCCGGCGAAGGAGGTGGAACTGCGCGCGTGGCTCGCGGCGAACGGCGCGCCGGCGAACGCGCGCATCCTGCTCGGCGGCAGCACCTGGCCGGGTGAAGACGAAGTTCTGCTGACGATTTACAGGAATCTGACGAGTCGGGAAACGGGACTTGAGGGACTGGGGAAACAGGGGGGACAAGAGCGGCCGCTGGTTCTTGTCCTGGCGCCGCGTCACTTCGAGAAGGCCGATGCGGTCGAGGCAAATGTCCGCAAGGCTGGCTTCGCGTGCATCCGCCGCTCCAAACCTTCCAAACCTCCCAAACTTTCCGAACCTCCCAAACCTTCCGGACCTCCTAAACCTTCCCCCAACCACCCTCTCCCCGTCTTCCTCGCCGACACGACGGGCGAGCTGATGGGCCTGTATGGTCTCGCCGATGTCGTGTTCGTCGGCAAGTCGCTGTGTGCGCATGGCTCGCAGAACATGATTGAGCCGTGCCTCTGCGGCAAGCCCACGTTCGTCGGACCCTACACCGAGAACTTCCGTCCCGTGATGAGCGACCTCCTCGCGGCGGACGCGATTCGTCAGGTCAGGGACGCGGCTGAGCTGGAACGGGAACTGGGCGAGGTCTTTGAGGAAGGAAGAGGAAAAAAGGAAGAGGGAAGAAGTTCGGACGGTTCCTTTTTCAAGGAACTGGGGGTGCGGGCGCAGGCGGCGGTCGAGCGGCGTCGTGGCGTCGTCGCGCGGTGTGTCGCCGCGATTCGGGCGAGCTGATGGGGCGGCGGACATGAAGACGGTCGTCTACTTCTACGAGAGCGCGTTCATGATGTGGCGGCTGCGTCTCGCGGGCATCTACGCCGTCGCCCGTCAGGAGCGTTGGCACGTCGAGTTCGTCGATGTCGGAGACCTGCCGCGCGGGGTGAGGCCCGTGCTTGCCTACTGGAAGCCGGACGGCGTGATCGTCGAGGGCGGCGTCTTCCGTCACCGGGGCTGTTCGGCGGCGGCGTTCGACGGTCTGCCGTCCGTCTTCTGCGATGCGGACGCCGCACAGGTTGGCGCGCAGGCGTTCTGCGTGCGACACAACTCCGAGGAAGTCGTGAAGAAGGCCCTCTCGGAACTCTTCGCGCGCGACTTTGCCGACTACGGCTATGTCCACTACCGGACGCGCCGTGACTGGTCGGAGGAGCGCGAGGCCATTTTCGCGCGCGAAGTGAAGCGGCGGGCGAAGCGGGGGCACGTCTTCCGCACATGGGGCGGTGCGCGCACGGAGGATGGCGCGCGGTTGGGACGTCGGCTGGAGGCGTTCGTCGCGGGGCTCCCGAAGCCCTGCGGCATCCTCGCGGCGAACGACGAGATGGCCGTGCACGTCCTGCGGGCGGCGGAGCGCGCGGGCATCGCCGTGCCGGAGGAGATGGCCGTCATGGGCATCGACAATGACGTGCTGGTCTGCGAGAACACGCTGCCGACGCTCTCCAGCGTGGCGCCGGCGTTCGAGCGGTCGGGCAGGCTGGCCGCCGGGCTGCTGGCCCGCCGGTTCAAGAGCCCGAAGCTGAAGCCGGTCGAACTGGCGTTCGGCTCGTCGCCGGTCGAACGGCGGCATTCGACGCGCAAGACCGAGCGCGTCGATTTGCGGGCCGTCCGCGCCGTCGAGTACGTGCGCGTCCATGCGTGTGAGGGGATTTCGGCTTCGGACGTCGTGCGCGAAATGGGGATGCGGACGCGCATGGCGGAGTACCGCTTCCGCGCCGTGGCCGGGCATTCCATCCGAGACGAGATCGTGGCCGTCCGCGTCGCAGAGGCGCAGAGGCTCCTGTCAGACCCGAAGGTGCCCGTCGATTCGGTGTTCTCCCGCTGCGGCTACCGCGACCCGCGCTCCCTGCGCTACGCCTTCACCTCCGTGACGGGCCTCTCCCCCCGCGCCTGGCGAAAGAAGAACCTGCGCGAAGGAAAGTGTCCTGCGGCATGAGACGCGACCTGTCAGACATACGGCGGCGACTTGTCAGAATATGGTATAATTACCAGGACTGGACAAGAAGTCGAGGCCAGGAATCTTAATGTAGAGACGGAAAGTAGCCATGAGAAAACTGAAACGGATGATTGTCGTCGCCGCGTGTGCCGTGGCGGGCGGAACTTTGGCGGGCGGGGCGTTGGCGCAGGGACTCGCCGAGCCGGCGATGGAGGTCCTGCCGCTCGGCTGCGTCAAGCCGGGCGAATGGCTGGCCGGGCAGCTGATGAAGCAGTCCGACGGCCTCACGGGCCATGCCGAGGAGCTGTACGACGACATCGGGAAGTCCGACTGGCTGACCGGGGCGAACGTCGGCAAGGAATTCGCCTGGGAGCGCGGCCCATACTACGCGAAGGGCCTTGTCGCGCTGGCGTTCGTCCTCGACGACGCGAACCTCAAGGCCAAGGCGCGGAAGTGGGTGGACGCCATCCTCGGTTCGCAGCGGGCGGACGGCGACTTCGGCCCGAAGGCGCGGAACTGGTGGGCGAACATGATCGCGCTTTGGCTGCTGCGCGACTGGTGCGAGGCGACGGGCGACGCGCGCGTCGTGCCGTTCCTCGAGCGCTACTTCGCCTTCCAGCGCACGGCGTTCGCCGACTATCCGCTCGCCGCCGAGTCGAAATGGGCGGCCGCGCGCGCCGGCGACGAGCTGGACGTCGTGCTGTGGCTCTGCCGCCGCACGCGCAAGGCCGAATGGCTCGACTTCGCGCGGACGGTCTCGGCGCAGTCGGCGGACTGGACGACCTACTACCATCGCGGCGGCGATCCGGCGGGCCCGAACGCGAACGGCTGCCGCAGCCACATCGTGAACTTCATGCAGGGGCTGAAGACGCCCGCCTTGCAGTCCCTCCTCGACGGCGACGCCCGCAAGCGCGGCGCCTACGCGGCGGCGTTCGCGCCCGACGGCTGGGCGATGCGCCTGTACGGGCGGCCCGACCGCATGGTCAACGGGAGCGAGCCGCTGTCCGACCGGAGCGCGTCGGGCGGCACGGAGCTCTGCGCGATCGCGGAGCGCATCCTGAGCTGCCAGACCGTCCTCGCCGCGACGGGCGACCTCGCGGCGGCGGACGACCTGGAGATCGTCGCCTACAACGCCCTGCCGGCGACGCTTGCGAAGGACGGACGCGGCATGCGCTACTACTGTCTCCTCAACCAGCCGTCGTGCGAGGACAAGCCCCTCCTCTTCGCGAACAACGGGGCGGGCAGCGGCCCCAATCGCAACGGCGCGATCTGCCCGGGGCTGCATGCGGGCTTCGGCTGCTGCCGCTCGAACTTCCACTTCGCGTGGCCGAAGTTCGTGCAGTCGATGTGGATGCGCCGGGGCGGCGGTCTCGCGGCGGTCGCCTACGGGCCGTGCCGCGTGACGGCCGAGGTCGGCGGTCGCGCGGTGACGCTGGCGATGTCGACGGGCTATCCGTTCGACGGCAAGGTCGAGATCCGCGTCCTCGAAGGCGGCGGCCGCTTCCCGATCTTTGCGCGCGTTCCCCAGTGGAGCGGCCTGCCGGACGCCGGGCAGTTCCGCACGTTCGAGCGCGACTGGAAGCCGGGCGAGACGATCGCGCTGGACTTCCCGCAGGCGGTGCGTCTGTCGTTCTGGGAGCGTGACGCCGTGGCGGTGATGCGCGGGCCGCTCCTCTTCGCGCTCCGCATGCCGGCGGAGGAGAAGGCCGTGCCGCGCTATCAGGTGCCGTTCGAGAACCGGTGGATCGAGGGCGAGACCGAATTCCCGCGCAAGGAGATCCGTCCGACGGCGGACTGGAACTACGCGCTGCTCCTGAATAGGGACCGCACGCTCGCCGGCGCGATGGTCTCGGACGAGGGCGACGAAAGCCTGTTCATCCGCGCCCGCGCCGTGAAGACGGACTTCGGCGGCTGGGGCTACATGCGCGACGTGACGACGGGCCGCGCGGTCGATCCGCCGCCGTCGCCCGTGCCGGACGAGGGCGGGCGCGCGGAGACGGTGACGCTCGTGCCGATGGGGCTGACGGAGATCCGCATCGCGCTCTTCCCGTGGCTGTACGCGCGTGACTGAGGCCGGGATTATGGCATAATTTCGCGCCATGAAGAAGCAGACCATCACCGACAACACCATCGACTCCGACGTGCTGGCCTACACGGTCGGCGAAGACCC
>DCMF01000133.1:0-828 GCA_002321305.1 Verrucomicrobia bacterium UBA1629
GACCTGCGCGTACGAAGTCGTGTGCGCGACCCCTGTTTCGTCGGCACATTAAAGGAAAGAATCCATGCACTGCAAGAAACTGATCATCACGGCCGCCGCCACCGGCGTCTCGGCCTCTCTGTTCGCCGGTCTCTACGGTGACACGCCGGACGCGAAGCACGCCTGGGCGGTCCACGACGGGAACCGTCCGAAGCCGTCGAAGGTCGAACCGGCGAAGGAGATCGGCCAGCCGCCGTCCGACGCGGTCGTCCTCTTCGACGGCACGCGGGCGTCGTTCGAGAAGAACTGGCGCGACGGTAAGGGGCGGCCTTCCGGCTGGTCCTATTCGGACGACGGCTACTTCTACACCGTGCCGGAATGGAAGAACGGCGGCTCGATCTTCTCGCGCGCGGAGTTCGGCGACTGCCAGCTCCACATCGAGTTCCGCCACGACCCCGGACAGATCTTCACGGACAGGGGGCCGCAGATGCGCGGGAACTCCGGCGTTTTCCTGATGAACAACTACGAGATCCAGGTCTTGGAGTCGTACTATACGTCGTGCGAGTTGGAAGGAAAGCCCGGCTTCGTCGACAACTGCGCCGACGGGCAGGCCGGGGCCGTCTACGCCGAGAACCCGCCGCTCGTCAACCCGGCGCGCAAGCCGGGCGAGTGGCAGGTCTACGACATCGTCTTCCACCAGCCGGTCTGGGACGGCCTCCGGCTCGTCCACCCCGGCAGCGTGACGGTGTTCTTCAACGGCGTCCTCGTGCAGGACCACTGGGAGATGGAGGGCCTGACGACGCACCGCCATCGCCGGCCGCTCGCGCCGCACAGGACGGTCGGGCCGCT
>DCMF01000133.1:971-7002 GCA_002321305.1 Verrucomicrobia bacterium UBA1629
GTGCTGTCCGCCGACGAGAACGAGGTCATGAAGCTCCGCCGCGAGACGGCCGCGAAGCTCTACGCGAAGATCGCCGATCCGAAGGCGCCGACGGCCGCGACCGTGAAGGCGCTGGCCGAAGTGATCGCCTACGCGAACGAGAATCCCTACAAGGCCGCTTTCGACGCGGCGCTCGCGGCGTACCGGGCGAAGCCCGGCGACGCGAAGGAGGTCGCGGACGTGAACGGGGCGCTCGACGTCCTCGTCCGCAACCGCGTCATCGACGAAAAGGCGAAGATTCCACAGTAGACGGGCCGCACGGTCCGCCGCAAAACCTAAGGAGAAAAGAAACATGATGCAGATCAACTCGTCCAGAAGAAACTTCCTTATCTTCCGGCACGAGAAGGCGAAGCTCGTCGCGCGCGCCATCCGAAGTCAGAAACTCCCTGAGATCTGAAGCCTTGGATTAGAAGCCGATCTGGAAACAGAGACACTTTGAGATTTGAAATCTTGGATCTGAAGTCAAATTAAAACAAAAATGAACGTTTCACGTAGACAGTTCTTCGGATTCCTCGGAACGGGCGCCGCCGCTGCGGCGCTTCCGGTGTGCATCTGCCCGCCGTCGGCGGAGGGGGCTTCTCTCCCCCTGGCGGGGCGGTCGCCCGCCTACGACGCCTTGCGCGCGGAACTGCGTGCGTTCTATCCGCCGGGCTACTGCCGCGAGGCGTGCCAGTCGAAGGAGCAGGTCGCGTCGTGCGCGGCGATCGGGCGCGAGCTCGACGCCTGGGCGGCGGCGCATCCCGGCTTCGACGCGCTCGACATCCGCCGCGAGTCTTACCTCGCGATGCGGCGCCACTTCGTGCCGTTCCTTTTCGCGAACTCGCCGTTTTACTTCGAGGCGGGCGTGAACGGCGGCTGGTCGGGAGCGCGTCCGGCGCGGCATGTCAACCGCATCTGCGGTCGGTTCTACCGGGAGCAGGACCTCATCCCGCAGTCGGCCTTTGACCTCCTGTCGGCCCGGTCCCGCGAGAACCTGACGCTCTGCTGCGGGCCGTTCGTGGACGACATGCACCACGTGCCGCCGATGCGGACTGTTCTCAGGAAGGGCTTCCGGGGCGTGCGCGACGCGGTTGCCGCCGCGCTCGCGGCATGTCCGGCGGACGACCCGCTCGGCCGCAAGGAGCTGGAGACGGCGCTGGTCGGGCTTGACACGGTCCACGCGATCCAGCAGAAGTTCGCCGAAGAGGCCGAACGGCGCCTGAAGACGGCCGGCGCGGGCGAGGAGCGGACGCGCCTCCTGCGCATCGCCGCGTCGGCCCGTCGCTGCCCGTGGGAGCCGCCGCAGACGTTCTTCGAGGCTCTGAACACGCTCTGGTTCGTGCGCGAGATCCTCGGCTACGTCGATGGCGTCAGCATCTTCGCGCTCGGGCGGCCGGACGCCTGGTTCATCGACCTCTATCGGCGCGACCTCGCTGCCGGACGCCTGACCGAGGACGAGGCGCGCGACCTCGTGTCGCGGTTCCTCATTGTCGCGGACTGCCACGAGGCGGGTTCCGCGCCGGTGGACTCCTACGACGACCAGGAGGCCGAGATTCCCCTGACGCTTGGCGGCTGCGACGAGAAGGGGGCGTTCGTCTACAACGAGCTGACGCGGATGTTCCTTGACGCCCACCTCGACTGCGCGTGCGTCTACCCGAAGCTGCACGTGCGCGTCGACGCGCACGCGCCGCAGGCGTATCTCGACCACATCGGCCGCCAGCTGATGGCTGGGCACGCCGTCTTCACGGTCTTCAACGACCGGCGGCTCGTCCGGCAGTTCCTGGACGAGGGCTTTGCGCCCGAGGACGCGCGCAACTACATCGGGTGCGGCTGCTGGAACGGCTACGTCGATTCCTGGCAGGACGTGGACAGCGCGAACTACGTCTCGCTCGTCAAGATCCTCGCCCTGACGATCCACCGCGACCCGGCGGTCGAGCGCAGCTGCCGGCTCGTGCTGGAGCCGATCGACGACGCGCAAACCTTCGAGGAGCTGCGCGATACGGTCTACCGCAACTACATGCGCTTCTTCCGCTCGCTGATGAGCGAGTACACGCGCTACGGGCGCACGTCGGCGAAGGTCTTCCCGCATCCCGTCTACACGATGTGCCTCGAAGGCGGCGTCGCGTCGCGCCGCGACACGACGGGCGGCGGCATCACGGGACGGCAGCGCCCGCGCGAGATCACGCTCGGCTTCATCGGCAACGTCATCGACTCGCTCTGCGCCATCGACCAGGTCTGCTTCCGCGACCGGGTCTGCTCGGTGCGCGAATTCCTGGACGCCGTGCGCGCGAACTGGCAGGGCGAGAGGAACCAGCGCCTCCGGCGGCTCGCGATGGCCGCGCCGTACTGGGGCGACAACTCCGACCGGTCGACGTCGCTCATGGCGTGGTTCATGAAGCGCACGCACGAGGACGTGGACGGCTTCGCGACGGACCAGGGCGGGGCGTACAGGCTCGCGATCTTCACCTACCGCGAGTTCATGTACTGGGGCGCGAAGACGAAGGCAACGCCCGACGGCCGGTACGACGGCGACAACCTCGCGCAGGGCTTCTCTCCGAGCGAGTTCCGCTGCAGGGAGGGCGCGACGGCCGTCATGAACGCGATCGGCCGCCTGCCGAACGAGTGCCTGTACCAGTGCAACGCGAACCTGACGTTCGACGCGAGCGCAATGACGCCTGCGCTGATGGGCGCGATCCTGCGCGTCTTCGCCGAGAAGGGTTCGCACCTCATGCAGCCGAACTGCAACTCGGTCGAGCAGCTGCTGGACGCGCAGAAGCATCCCGAGCGGCACCAGGACCTGATCGTGCGCGTCTGCGGCTTCTCGGCGCGTTTCGTCTTGCTCTCGAAGCGCTGGCAGGACGAGGTCATTGCGCGCCATCGGCTGAAGTGAAGGGGGATTGGATGACGGGACTGCTGAACAGAAGAGGGTTCATCTCCGGCGCGGCGTCATTCGCCGCCGTGCCGCTGTTGGGCAAGGACAATAAACGGGAGGAACGCGCCTCGTCGCGTCCGCTCAAGACGCCGCTGATGCTGGATGTCAAGCGCATGGCCGTCCACGACGGGCCTGGGTTGCGCACGACGTTTTTCGTGAAGGGGTGTCCGCTCCGCTGCGTCTGGTGCCACAACCCCGAGTCCATCGACCCGAAGCCGCAGGAGGCGCGCTTCCGGCATCTCTGTCGGAACTGCCCGAAAGGCTGCACGCGCGACGAGGCGACGTGCCCGACGCGGGCGTTCAAGCGCTACGGGAAGCCGTGGACGATGGACGCGCTCGTCGCCAGGGCGCTGGAGGACAAGGCGTTCTACGACGCCTCCTCCGGCGGCGTCACGCTCTCGGGCGGCGAGCCGCTGTTCTTCTGGGAATGGGCGGCGGAACTCCTCGCGAGGTTCAAGGCGGCGGGGCTCCACACGTGCCTCGACACGTCGCTCTACGCGCCGCCCGCCGCGATCGAGGCGCTGCTGCCCGCCGTCGACATGTGGCTGCCCGACTACAAGGCGCACGACGACGCGCTGCACGTCCGGTGCACGGGCGTCTCCAACGCGGTCGTCCGGCGCAACCTGGCGCGGCTCGTCGCGGCCGGGGCGAAGGTGGAGGTGCGCTGCCTCGCCGTGCCGGGCCTCACGGACGGCGCAGACCTCGCCGCGCGCCACCGCGACCTCGCCGCGCTCGGCATCCCCGACAGCCGGGTCGTCGATCTCGAATACTTCGACTACGCACGGCCAAAGTACCTCGCCCTCGGCATGAAGGACACGATGCCGCCCGTTCGCCCGATTTGATGGCGTTTGGCGGAACGTGGTATAATTCACGCTGATTTCGTCGGGCGGGCACCGACGTCCGCCACCGGCCGAACGAGTTTACAAATTTAGGTCTGACCTAATTTTGTAAACTCGGGCGGCGAACCCTTTGCCTGCGGCCGCACACTGGGCCGACAAGGAGAAGGACGCGCGGAAACCCATCCGAGGGCCGTCGCCGCTGTCGAAGTATCGCCGACGTGCAGAAGGCCCGTGAGAGCGCGGAAATCGACGAGATGATAGGGGACGTGTTCGGGGAGGACCTCAAATGAGGCGAAAGGAGCAGAATTCCGAGAGAAAACGCGAGAAACGGCATTCTGCTGGTTCCCAAGCGCATCTCGATTTGATATAATATCAGCCATAGATACGGGAAGTGCCGAAAAGTGCTATGGAAATCAAAGAATCGAACTTCTGCACGAGATGGTATTCACGGCTGAAAGACGCCATGACCAAGGCGCGAATTGACCGCCGCGTCAAGTTGGCCTCTCGTGGTATCAGGGCAAGGAAGCGACCTTTGACATCCTTACCCGCAAGAAGCTCCAAGGCGACTTCCCTAAAGACCAGACTTACCACGTGCAGTCTTTCATCGCCAAGCATGAGGCCGAGCTTCTGGCCAATTGAGAGGCCTTGAACAGCGAGAACGGGACCTATTTCACCATCACCCCATAAGGGAATTGCCGAGAAATGAACGCTTACAGGCTTCTGACGGCAGCACGTGCAATTGATGACCATCGAGTGTCAGTGACGTTTGACGACGGCACGACAGGTGTTTTCGACTGTCGCCCGTACTTTGGCATGGGCTACTACAGGCCCTTGAACAATCCTTCGTTCTTCCGCTGCGCACACGTCTCTTACGGCGCTCTTGCATGGCCGAACGACATTGACATCGGCGCGGATGATGTATGGGACGAAGCTGAAAAAGTGAAATGACGAGGCTCGCGCCGTTAGCAAAGCCCGAGTGATTGAAGAAGGGCCGCTGAATCAGCGGCCCAGGTACTGGTCTATCAGGTTTCCGTAGGCCTTGCGCTTCTTGCGGGCGTCCCACCCCTTGCGGTCTATCTCGTCCATCTTCTCGAGGAACTCGGCCGTGGGCATCCGGCAGGTGCTGTCTGCGCTGGCTTCGGCCCGCGCCCTGCGCAGGGCGGCGCGCGACTTCGCCGAGTCGCCCCGAATCTCGCGGACGGACACGGACATCGCCTGGCAGCGGCCCTTGCACGCCTCAATCCTGCCGAGCAGTTCGCCGAACTTCTCCGGCTCGGTCCGCTTTACGGCCTCGACCCCAAGCCGGCTCGCCAGCGACAGTCGCACGCACTCCTCGTCCGACGCGATGTCAAGGAGCTCGAGATACGACTTCACGATTTCGGCCCATGCGCCCCTGAGGCCTTCGGGCAGGTCTGCCCGCCGCGCGTTCAGCTTCGTCCGGCACCAGTCCGAGAAGTGCCTGAGGTACCTGTCCGCCGGCATGACGTGTTTCGTCCGGAGCTTCCCGTCCCTCTCCTCGAGCGTCACGAAGCACGTCGGCCTCCCCGGTTCCGCTCCGGCGTTCTCCCCGCCAAGCGCGGCGTCCATCTCGCCGCGCTGCCGAGGCTCCGCATGCGGGTCGAAGCCGTGGCTGCTGCCGAACATGTCGCTGCACGGCGCGACCCTGTTGCGTTCGGGGGCGTAGACCCTGACGGTGTACAGTCCGTCCGCCCTGAAGAAGTCGCCATTGCGAGCCATGTCCTCGACGTGGCTCGCGCTCTCCTTGCCGTCATGCCCGACCATCTTCAGGAACGTCTGGTAGTCCGTGGCCGCGATGGCGGCTGACGCCGCCGTCGCGACGGCGAAACAGCATGCGAACACCTGTCGAAGAAATGGCGCCTCGATTTTCTTTTTCATGTTCAGCCCCCGTTCTTTGCTTTCTGCGGCCATTATATCAAAAATCCACGTTCCCGTTTCGTTCCTTGTCGTCCGTTCTCCCTAAATGAGGGCGTAATAGCCCAGTGGGCTGATTGCCCGATTTGACGGCGTTTGGCGGAACGTGGTATAATTCACGCTGATTTCGTCGGGCGGGAGGTGCCTCGCCCGGCGCGCGGGTCAAAAACCGCGATGGCTCTTTGAAACGGCGGGCGGGCACCGACGTCAGCCATCGGCCGAACGAATGTTCAAATTTAGGTCTGACCTGATTTTAGACATTCGGACGGCGAAACCTTTGCCTGCGGTCGCACACTGGGCCGACAAGGAG
>DCMF01000113.1 GCA_002321305.1 Verrucomicrobia bacterium UBA1629
CACTTTCTTGTCATACACCCGCAGAAAAGGCTGACGACCACCTCGCCCGCGTGGGCGCGCGCTTCGCGTTTTGATATAATACGGCCCATGTCTACGAAACAGAAGATCGAACTGCTGGGCGCTGTCCTCCTCGCGGCATTTGCCGCCTCTGCGGCGGACGACATCACCTGCGAACAGTATCCCGACGCCGATGCGGTGCTTGTGGACGACGTCTCGCGCATCGCCTACAATCCCGACGGCACCTACGTCGAGACGGGCGAAAGCTGGACGAAGATCCTGACCGAGAAGGGGCGGCGCGAGGAGAGCACCGTCACGCTCCACTACTCGAAGCGCTACGGCACGGCGTCCGTCGATTTCGTCGGCATCGTCGGCACGAACGGCGTCGAGCGCGCGGTCGACGTGTCCGCGACGACGCGCGAGTCGACGGACAACGGCTCGATGGCGGCGAACATCTACGATCCGCTCGACCGCCGCATCGTCTGCACGGTGCCCGGCCTCGGCGTCGGCGAGACGCTGCACGTGAAGACGACGCGCCGCGCCCTGAAGCCGCGCTGCGTGGGCCAGTGGTCCGATCTCGCGGTCTTCGCGTGGTCGAACCCGATTCTCCGCTCGCGCGTCGAGATCCGCGCGCCGGCGGCGCGTCCGCTCAAGCGCATCGCGATCCGCCATCCGCGCGGCAACGTCGTGACGAGCGAGACGCCGCTGCCGGACGGCGGCACGCTGCACGTCTTCACGGCGACGAATTCGGCGCAGGTCTTCCCGGAGCCGGACATGCCGCCGCTCTACACGCAGGTTCAGCACCTGCGCGTCTCGACGGCGGCGGACTGGCCGGAGATCTCGCGCTGGTACTGGGATCTCTGCGCGCCGCACCTCGCGAAGACGAATGCCGCGATGATCGCGAAGATCGAAGATCTCAAATCTCAGATTTCAGATTTCAAATCACGGGCTTCCAATTCCCTGCTTTCAGATTCCCTGCTTACAGATTCGCGGATTTCAGGCACTCGGATTTCAGAATCACAGATTTTAAATTCTAAATCTCAAATCGTAGATTTCGACTCTCAACTCCTCCGCGCCATCTTCAAGTTCGTCTCGCAGGAGATTCGCTACATGGGCCTCACGATGGAGGACACGTCGCCCGGCTACGCGCCGCATGACGTGGACGTCACGTTCGACAACCGCTACGGCGTCTGCCGCGACAAGGCGGGCCTTCTGGTGGCGATGCTGCGCCTCGCGGGCTTCAAGGCGTTTCCCGTCCTCATCAACGTCGGCGCGAAGCTCGACCCCGACGTGCCCCAGCCGTTCTTCAACCATGCCATCGTCGCGGTGGAGGAAGGTTTGGGAGGTTTGGGAGGTTCGGAAGGTTTGGAAACGAGTCCTTCAAACCCCACCAAATCTCCACAACCTCCCAAACTTTCCAAACCTCCCAAACCTTCCAAACTTCCCAAACCTTCCAAACCTTCCAAACGCTACCTTCTCATGGATCCGACGAACGAGAACGCGAAGGATCTCTTCCCGGCCTACGAGAGCGACAAGAGCTATCTCGTCTGCCGTCCCGAAGGGGACGTCCTGCGCCTCTCGCCGACGCCGACGCCCGACCACAACGCGCTCTTGGTGACGTCGAAGGGCGTTCTTGCGAAGGACGGCTCGCTCGTCCTCGAAAGCGACGTCCGCTTCGGCGGCGTGAACGACACCGTCTACCGTCCGGCGCTCGTGAAGATGACGGGCGAGGATCGCGTCAAGTTCTTCGAGCGCACCGTGAAGCGGCTCGCGGCGGGTGCGGAACTCATCCGCTGCGAGATCGAGCCGACGGACATGCGGGACACCGAGACGCCGATTCGCGTGAAGCTCGCCGCCCGTCTGCCGGAGATGCTGCTCAAGGGCGAGACGTGCGACCGGCTCGACGTGCCGTTCGTCACGAAGACGCTGGGCCTGGCGAACTTTCTCCTGTCCGGCAACACGTCGCTCGAGCAGCGCACGTTCCCGCTCGTCCTCGACGCGACGGCGTGCGTCGACGAGCGGCTGGAGATCGACCTCGCCGGCGTCGGACGCGCGGCGAAGGATCTGCCACCGGACGTGCAGATTGACGGCGGCTACTCATATCGCCGCGCGTTCGCAGTCTCGAACGGCGTGCTGCGGGCGCACCGGCGGCTCGCGGTCGCGCAGGTCGAGTTCTCGGCGTCCGAATACGCGAACCTGCGCGAGGACGTGAAGCGCGTCGAGGCGGCGGAGCGTCACCAGCCCGTCTTCGCCGTCGATCCGCTTGCGGAGGCGGACGTGCGGTGGATCGACGAGTCGACCGAGGTTGACATCGCCTCGGACACGGCGTGGACGGTCACGAACCGCGTCGTGAAGGAGATCCTGACCTACAAGGGCAAGAAGGGCTCGGCGGAGCTGGAGTTCCGCTTCAACCCGTGCGTCGAGACGTTCGACCTCGTGTCCGCGACGGTCAGCAACCGGGACGGCCGCGTCTACGCGGTGTCGCCGCGCGAGAAGAACGTGATGGACTGCGGCTGGGCGGCGTCCGCGCCGCGCTATCCGGCGTCGAAGATCCTTGTCGTCAACCTGCCGTCCGTCGAGATCGGCAGCACGGTCTCCTACACGACCGTGCGCGCCGTCACGAACGCGCCGGCGGCCTACTACGGCGTCTTCGGCTTCGATTCGCACGAACCGCTCGACCGCCGCTTCGTGCGCGTGAACGGCTGGACGCGCGAGGTGCGCCATCCGCGCCGCATCCCGAACGAGCCGGGCCAGCCGGCGGCGGCGCTCTGGCGCGACCGGGTCGTCGTCTCCTCGAACCGCTTCGCCCGCCTCGACCTCCAGGTCGCGCCGCTGCGGTCGGACGTCCTGCCGGACGGCGCGACGCTGCGCGAGATCCGCGACTGGATGGCCCGTCACGTGAAGATCGCGGGGCCGGGACTCTATGAGGTGCCGCTGGGCCTCCAGCTGACGGATCCGGCGGTCGTCCTGAAGGAACGCTACGCGACGCGGCTCGACTACGTGCGCACGCTCTGCGCGCTCCTCAGGGGCGCGGGCTACGAGGCGGACGTCGTGCTCGCGGCCGACAACGCGAGCGATCCCGTCTGCCTTCGCGACCGCGACAAGTTCGCGCAGCCGAACGTGCGCGCCTTCGCCGCGGCGCTCTGCCGCGTGCGCGTGCGGGAGGGCGGCTTCCTCGGCTTCGGCGGCGTGACGAGGACGTACTACCTCGGCACGGAGAACGAGCATGCGCCGCTTGGCCCGACGGCCTACGCGGGCAGCGACGCCTTCGACCCGGAGGCGGGCGCGTTCGAGGTCGTCACGGTGCCGGAGGCGGACGATCGCGACCGCACGGGCGAGACGAGCGAATACCTCGTGCGCGCGGACGGCGCAGTCGACCTGACCGTCGTCTCGTCGATCTGGGGCAGCGGCGTCGGCGGCTTCCGCAAGCGCTATGCGGAGATCCTGCCGGAAGACCGCAGCCGCCTCTACCAGTCGATCCTCGGCAGCGTCGCGCAGGCGGCGAGCGCGACGTGCGAGCTGGAGGCGGACGTCGAGGGCTATCCGGCGACGCGGCGGTTCTCCTGCTACATCCCGGACTTCGCGACCGTCGCCGGCGACACGATCACGCTTCAGCTGCCGGCGCTCGTCTCGTCCATCCCCACGTTCACGGGACGCGCGCGCCAGACGCCGTTCGCCGTCGGCGCGGCGGACGCCGCGTTCGAGGAGGTCACGGTGCGGTTCCCGGAGGGCTACACGCAGGTCGAGCACCTGCCGGGGGCCTTTTCGTTCGCCGCGCCGGACGACCCAACGCGGACGTGGCTCGTCAGCGCGGTCAGTTCGCGGGTCGAGGGCGGCGCGCTTGTCGTGAAGATCCGCCGCGAGGTGTCGCCGCGCATCTCGTCGTGGTACGCGCCGGACGTGATCGAGCTTGTCCGCGACCGCAGCCGCCGCGCCGCGTCCCGCGCGAACCGCACGCTCGTCGTGCGCCGTCCGAAAATGTGATATAATGCACACATGAAAATCGGGTGTCACTTAAGTTCGTCCGGCGGCTATCTCGCGATGGCACAGACAGCCGTCTCGATCGGCGCGAACGTCTTCCAGTTCTTCACGCGGAACCCGCGCGGCGGCGCGGCGAAGCCCATCGACCGGCGCGACGTCGCCGCGTTCCGCGACTACGCCGCAGGGCGCGGGATCGGACCGATCCTCGCGCACGCGCCCTACACGCTGAACGCGGCAGGGGCCGAGGCGCGCGTGCGGGACTTCGCCGAGCAGGTGATGGCGGACGACCTCCGGCGCCTTGAGCTGACGCCGGGCGCGCTCTACAACTTTCACCCCGGCAGTCACGTCGGGCAGGGCGTGGAGAGGGGCATCGCGCTCATTTCCGCGCTGCTGGCGCGCGTCTTCGCCGCCGTGACCGCGCGGGAGGAGCCGCTGCGGACGACAGTCCTGCTGGAGACGATGGCGGGCAAGGGCAGCGAAGTCGGGCGCACGTTCGAGGAGATTCGCCGTATCCTCGACGCGGCGGAACCGCAGCTGCCGGCGCTGGGCGGTCGGCTTGGCGTCTGCCTCGACACCTGCCATGTCTGGGACGGCGGCTACGACATCGTCGGCGACCTCGACGGCGTCCTGGACGAGTTTGACCGCGTCATCGGGCTGGATCGTCTTCGGGCGATTCACCTGAACGACTCGATGAATGCGCGGGGTTCGCACAAGGATCGCCACGAGAAGATCGGAATGGGCAAGATCGGGCTGGAGGCGTTTCGGCGGATCGTGAACCATCCGAAGCTGCGCGACCTCCCGTTCTACCTCGAGACGCCGTGCGACCTGCAGGGCTATCGGGACGAGATTGCGCTCCTGAAGTCGCTCCGAGACTAGGCGGCGCGCGCTTTCGCGTGCGCCGCGCCCACTTTCTCCGCGCGGCGGTTTTTGGTATACTACGCGCTTCAAAGGAGCTGAAAATGGCTAAACTGACATTTAGGGAAGACCTCTGCAAGGGCTGCGGACTGTGCGTGACCGCCTGTCCGAAGAAGATCCTTGCTCTCTCGAAGACGAAGCTCAACCACAAGGGCCACGCCCCGGTCGAGTGTACGGACCCGGCGGCGTGCGTCGGCTGCGCGAGCTGCGCGATCATGTGCCCCGACTGCGTCATCACGGTGGAAAGGTAAGGCAACATGGCTGAAAAGGTTCTGATGAAGGGCAACGAGGCGATCGCCGAGGCGGCGATCCGCTGCGGCTGCCGCCACTATTTCGGGTATCCGATCACGCCGCAGACCGAGATCGCGGCGTACATGTCCAAGCGCATGCCGAAGATCGGCGGCACGTTCCTCCAGGCGGAGAGCGAGATCGCCGCGATCAACATGGTCTACGGCTGCGCCTCGACGGGCCGGCGCGCGATGACGTCGTCGTCCTCGCCGGGCATCTCGCTGAAGGCCGAGGGCATGTCCTACCTCGCGGGCGCGGACCTGCCGGCGCTGATCGTGAACGTCCAGCGCGGCGGCCCCGGCCTCGGCGGCATCCAGCCGTCGCAGTCCGACTACTTCTTCATGACGCGCGGCCCCGGGCACGGCGACTTCCACATCATCGTCCTCGCCCCGGCGACCGTGCAGGAGATGGCCGACATGACGCGCCTCGCGTTCGAGCTCGGCGAGAAGTACCGCATGCCGGCGATGCTTCTGGCGGACGGCACGATGGGCCAGATGATGGAGCCCGTCACGCTGCCGGAGGACACGGTCGACCCCGCGACAATCCCCGCAACGAAGCCGTGGGCCACGACGGGCACGGAGATGAAGCGCGCGCACAACATCGTGAACTCGCTCTACCTCAAGCCGGACGAGCTGGAGAAGACGAACTTCGAGCGCTACGCGCGCTACGCGAAGCTGGAGCAGGAGGAATGCCGCTGGGAGGAGTACCTCATGGACGACGCGGAGGTGTGCGTCGTCTCGGTCGGCATCACCGCCCGCGTCGCGAAGAACGCGATCGTCGCGGCGCGCAAGGAGGGCATCAAGGTCGGCATGATCCGCCCGATCACCCTCTACCCGTTCCCGAAGGCGCCGCTTGCGCAGGCGGCGGCGAAGGTGAAGAGCTTCCTCACCGTCGAGCTCAACATGGGCCAGATGAACGAGGACGTGAAGCTCGCGATCAGCTGCGCAAGGCCCGTCAGCATGTGCAACCGCGTCGGCGGCATGATTCCGAGCGCCGACGAGGTGCTGGCGGCAATCCGGAAGGAGGCGAAATAAGATGGCCATCGTTTTCCAGAAACCGAAGTCCCTCACGGACGTCCCGTACCACTACTGCCCGGGCTGCACGCACGGCATCGTGCACCGCCTCGTCGCCGAGGCGATCGACGCGCTCGGCATCGAGGGCAAGACGATCGGCATCGCGCCGGTCGGCTGCTCGGTGATGGCGTACGACTACTTCCGGTGCGACATGATCGAGGCGAGCCACGGCCGCGCGCCGGCGGTGGCGACGGGCGTCAAGCGCTCGCTCCCGGACCACGTCGTCTTCACCTACCAGGGCGACGGCGACCTCGCGTCCATCGGCCTCTGCGAGACGGTCTCGACCGCCTGCCGCGGCGAGAACGTGACGATCATCTTCATCAACAACGCGATCTACGGCATGACGGGCGGCCAGATGGCGCCGACGTCGCTGATCGGCCAGGTCACGCAGACCTCGCCGTACGGGCGCGACCCGAAGACGCAGGGCATGCCGATCCGCATCTGCGAGCTGCTGGCGACGCTCGACGCGCCGGCCTACCTGGAGCGCGTCGCGGTCAACTCGGTCGCGCACGTCCGCCAGGCGAAGAGGGCGATCCAGAAGGCGTTCCAGACGCAGGTCGACGGCAAGGGCTTCTCGCTCGTCGAGGTCATCTCGACGTGCCCGACGAACTGGGGCCTCACGCCCGACAAGGCGTGCCAGTTCGTGGAGGAGAAGATGATTCCGTTCTATCCGCTCGGATGCTTCAAGGACAAGAAGTGAGAAGGAAGAAGGAACAGGGAAGAAGTGCGGAAGGAAGGTCTTTGAAATGACATACGAAACGATCATGGCGGGGTTCGGCGGACAGGGGCTCCTGTTCTCCGGCAAGGTCTTGGCGCACGCGGCGCTCATCGAGGGGAAGGAGCTTTCGTGGCTTCCCTCGTACGGGCCGGAGATGCGCGGCGGCACGTGCAACTGCTCGGTCATCGTCTCGGACGATCCGGTCGGCTCGCCGATCATCGCGCACCCGAACGTGCTGATGGTGATGAACGAGCCGTCGCTCGACAAGTTCGAGGACGCGGTCGCCCCCGGCGGAACGGTCTTCGTCGATTCCTCGCTCGTCGAGCGGAAGGTGCGGCGGACGGACGTCAAGGTCGTCTACATCCCCGCGACGCAGATGGCGAAGGACATGGAGGCCGTCTCGCTCGCGAACATGATCATCCTCGGCGCCATCGTCCAGAAGCTCGGCTGCGTGAAGCCCGAGACCCTGACGGCGGCGATCAAGGAGACGATCAGCGCGCGCAAGGCGAACCTGCTGGAGCTCAACCTCAAGGCGGTCGCCCTCGGCGAGAAGTTCATCGCGGGCTGACGCAGGCCGGAGCGCTGCCGCCTTTTCGCGTAGCAGGTGCCCCAGCCCGTAGGTTGGGGCATCGCTCTTGACAGGGCGGCGGCGGATTTGGTAAACTACGCGCCGTTGTTATGAACAACAGGCTTTATTACTTTTGGTACGTGAACTTCGCGTTTATTCCGCGCGGGGCGGTTTTGTCGTGCCGATAAGAAAGGTGAAGAAGCAGATACGGCAAAGGCGGCCCCGCTGAATTGAACAGCGAGGCCGTTTTGGTTTTCTCAAACTCAAGTCTCTTAAATTTCTTCAGATCTCTTAAATTTCAGATTCCAAATCCAAAATCTCAAGTCATCCAAATCCAAAATCTCAAGTCAAAGTTTCCGATTCCAAATCTCAAATCAAAAATTTCAAATCTCAAAATCGCAAATTCAAAATCTCAAATCAAAATTTCAAATTTTAAATCTCAAATTTCAAATCAAAGTTTTTAATCCGAAATCTCAAATCTAAACCCCTCACCTCTCATCCCTCACTTCTCACATCTCACCTCTCACACCCCCAACTCACCATGATCATCATACTGAAGAAAAACGCGGATCCGGGCCAGGTCGAGAACCTGAAGAGCCTGCTCCGCTCCCGTGGCATCGAGCCGCACGAGTCGGTCGGCTCGTCGGAGACCGTCATCGGCTGCGTCGGCGACGTCACGCACGTCGATCCCGGCATCCTGGAGGCGCTGGACGTCGTCGAGCAGGTCCAGCGCGTGCAGGAGCCCTACAAGGCCGCGAACCGCAAGTTCCATCCGGAGGACTCGGCCGTCGACTGCAGCGGCGTGAAGATCGGCGCGGGCGGGTTCGCCGTGATCGCCGGCCCGTGCAGCGTCGAGTCGGAGGAGCAGGTCGTCGGCATCGCCAAGGCCGTCAAGGCGGCGGGCGCGACGCTCCTGCGGGGCGGGGCGTTCAAGCCGCGCACCTCCCCCTACGCCTTCCAGGGCCTCGGCAAGGTCGGCCTCGACATGCTCGCGACGGCGAAGCGGGAGACGGGCCTCCCCATCGTCACGGAACTCATGGACTTCGGCGACATCGAGCTCTTCAACGACGTGGACGTCATCCAGATCGGCGCGCGCAACATGCAGAACTTCAACCTCCTGAAGGAGGTCGGCGCCTACACGAAGAAGCCGATCCTCCTCAAGCGCGGCATGAGCGCGACGCTGCAGGAGCTGCTGATGAGCGCCGAGTACGTCATGGCGTCGGGCAACCCGAACGTGATCCTCTGCGAGCGCGGCATCCGCACGTTCGAGACGGCGCTTCGGAACACGCTCGACCTCGGCGTCGTCACGATGCTCCGCCGCCTCTCGCACCTGCCGATCGTCGTCGATCCCTCGCACGCGACGGGCCACGCCTACATGGTCGATTCGGTCGCGGTCGCGGCGACGGCCATCGGGGCGGACGGCCTCATCATCGAGGTGCACAACGACCCGCCGCACGCGAAGTGCGACGGCGCGCAGAGCCAGACGCCGGAGATGTTCGCGCGGACGATGGCGAAGGTGCGCGAGGTGCGCGCGCTTGTCGAGAAGTGGGGGATGAGAAATGAGAAGTGAGGGATGGGGGATGGAAAGCCCCCGGAAGGAAACGCAGATGAACGAACTGAACGACCTGAAGCAGTGCCGCGACGCGATTGACGTGATCGACGGCGAGATCACGCGGCTGATGGAGCGGCGGCTGGACGTGTCCGAGCGCGTCGCCGAGCTGAAGCGCGCGGCGGGCCGTCCCGTCACGGACCCGGCGCGCGAGCGGGCGATCCTCACGCGCGTGACGGGTCTCGTGCCGCCCGACCACATGATCGGCGTGCGGCAGCTCTTCACGACGCTCTTCGGACTCTCGAAGGCCCTGCAGCGCAGCCGGATCGGCGCGGGCGGCGCGCTCCTGGACGAGATCGCCCGCGCGACGACGGACGCGCGCTTCCCGCAGAAGGCGGTCGTGGCGTGCGCGGGCGTCGAGGGCTCGTATGCGCAGCAGGCGACGTCGCTCCTCTTCCCGATTCCGACGATCCTCTACTTCAAGGGCTTCGAGAAGGTGTTCGAGGCCGTGGAGAAGGGCATCTGCCCGTATGGCGTGCTGCCGGTCGAGAACTCGGCGGCGGGCTCCGTCGCGGCGGTCTACGACCTCATGCGCCAGCACCGCTTCCACATCGTGCGCGCCCTGCGGCTCAAGGTCGATCACGTGCTGCTCGCGCCGCCCGGCGTGAAGCTCGCGGACGTCCGCACGGTCACGAGCCACGCGCACGCGCTCGCGCAGTGCGGCCGCTTCCTGAAGGCGCACCCCGACATGCACGCGGAGCCGGGGGCGAACACGGCCGTCGCGGCGAAGGAGCTGGCGGCGAGCGGACGGCGCGACGCGGCGGTCATCGCCTCGCGGGCCTGCGCCGAGCTCTACGGCCTCGACGTGATCGCCGAGGACATCTGCGACGCGGCCTACAACTACACGCGCTTCATCTGCATCGCGAAGGACCTGGAGATCCGTCCCGACGCGAACAAGATCAGCCTCATGCTGAGCCTGCCGCACCGGCCGGGCGCGCTGAACGGCATCATCGCCAAGTTCGCCGCGATCGACGTGAACCTCACGAAGCTCGAGTCGCGGCCGGTGCCGGGACGCGACTTCGAGTTCAGCTTCATCTTCGACTTCGAGGCGAGTCCGGACGACCCGCAGGTGCGCGCGCTCCTCGCGGAGCTGTCGTCCGACCCGGAGATCGAGCACTTCACCTTCCTCGGCGCGTTCGGGGAGAAGTGAAGGGCGGGCTCCGCGACGGTCGTGGCGGCTTGTTTCTCCGCGCCCTGTCGGGTTGCGGAGAAAATGCTATAATGTCCGCCATGAGATTCTGGTGGACTCTATCAGGCAGAAAGGACTTCGGGCGATTGTGCCTGGAGTGTAACCTTGCTTCCGCTCTCCCGTAGACAGGACGCTATGGAAATCAAGGTTTTGCAGAATGCGCCGCAGGCGAACACGCTCGGCACCGGGTCGGAGGGGGCTGTCCCCCAGGGAACGGCCGGCGCGTCCGCCGCGCCTGTGCTGTCGGGCGCGTCCGTTTCCGTCAAGGGCGCGACCGACTTCGAGAAGCTGCTGGCCGAGCTGGAGCTGCAGCGCGACGAGCAGAAGGAGAAGATCGCCCGTGGGCAGTTCTCGGCGGCGCTCGCCGTGCTGGCCGGGCGGCAGGGCGGGCTTTCCGCCGCGCAGCAGACGGCGGTCGCGTCCGTCGGCGAGGCGTCGGCGGCGCTCGAACAGGCGACGGCGGCCGTCCGCACGGCAGGGGCTGACCTCGATGTCGCGTCCGCGCTGCTGCAGGCCGAGAGCGAACGGCTGGAGCGGATGATCGAGGCGCAGAAGAAGACGCCCGAAATGCGGCTCGCGGAGATCGAGGCCGAAGAGGAAAAGGCCGAGGTGCAGTCCGAAGCGGAATCGGCAGAAGAGGAGTCGGACGAAATCAAGGCCCAGCGCGCGAAGGTCGCGGCGCTGGAGAGCGACGTCGCGGCGAAGACGTCCGCCCTGGACGCGGCCAAGGCCGTTCAGGCGTCCGCCGAGGCGGCCCTGAAGGGCGCCGCCGCCGGGCTGGACCGGGCCGCGCAGCGCGTCGTCACCGACGCCGTGCGCCTCGCCGGGAAGATGGTCGCGGCGTCGGCCGCCGAGCAGCCCGACGGCAAGCCGGTCGAGGAGAAGGCCAACGCGATCGTCGAGGCCCTAGGGGCGTATGCGGATCGGATCGAGGAGATGCGCGACGACGAGCTGGCGGAGAAGATCGCCAAGACCGCGTCCGACATCATCTTCCTCTCCAAGGCGCAGACGCTCCTCGCGCCGGGCGACTGGCCCGACTACGAGCAGAAGGTTTAATACGCAACGCAAACCACACGAAAGGAACGGATCATGGCAGAGCAATTGGCAAACGTCAGCGACGAGCAGATTCAGGAGGTCTTCTCCGCCATCGCCGACTTCACGACCGTCCGCGAGCTGAAGGGCATTTCGGACAGGGAGATCGAGAGCATCTACGCGATGGGCGTGGACTTCTACCGGGCCGGGAACTACGCCGACGCCGAGAAGATCTTCCGCTTCCTGACGGTCTTCGAGCACACGAGCAGCAAGTACTGGACGGCGATGGGCTCTGTCCAGCAGGTGCAGGGCCGCTACGACGCGGCGATCAAGGCCTACCAGATGGCCAGCTTCTTCGACCTGCACAACCCGAAGCCGATGTACTACGCGGCCGAGTGCTTCGTGAAGACGGGCGACCTCGACAACGCGCGCAAGGCGCTCGCCTCGCTGGAGCAGTACGGGCCGACGGACACGGAGACCGGGCGCCGCTTCCGGGCGAAGGGCGCGGAACTCAAGGCGCGCATCGCGGCAAAGTAAGGAGGTGTGACATGGCAATTGACGGCATCAGCGTTCAGAATCCCGTTCAGCAGCCCCAGACCCCGGTGGCGAACGAGGCGCAGATCCAGCAGACGGTCGCGGAGGTCGCGCCGCTCTTCGGCTCGAACCCCAGCGTGAGCGTCCAGGAGACGAAGCGCGTCGACGACCTGCAGGCGAAGCGTGACCTCTCGGACATCCCGGAGCTTGACGACGCCGACGCGGCGCTTCTGGAGGGCGTCACCGCCGACCTGGAGGCCCTGATCGCGCTCCTGCAGGCCGAGCAGGACGAGAAGTCGATCCAGGCGACGAAGGCGCGCATCGAGTCGCTCAAGGGGCAGATGACCGCGCATCACGAGCAGACGATGCAGAAGGTCAGCGAGTCCATCGACGAGATCAAGAAGCAGGAGAAGGCCTCGCTCGCGAACAAGATCCTCGGCTGGCTCGGCGCGGTCTTCGCGGTCGTCGTGGCGGTCGCGCTGGTCTGCACGGTCGGCGGGGCGGCGGCGGCGTTCGCGGCCGTCGGCGCGGCGATCGCCCTCGCGACGATGACGCTCACCGAGACGGGGGTGATGGACAAGCTCGCCAAGGCGATTTCGCAGAGTCTCAAGGAGCAGCACCCGGACTGGTCGAAGGCGGCGTGCGACGCCTGGGCGCAGGGCATCCTCGCCGGCGTGCAGATCGCGCTGTCCGTCACCTGCCTCGTGGGCGGCGGCGCGGCCTCGGCGGGCACGGGACTCGTCAAGGTGTCCGACGCCGTGATGAAGGGCGTCAAGATCGGCATGACCGTCGCCAACTCGGCGATGGGCGCGGCGGGCCTCGCCTCGTCCGCCGCCTCGACGGCCATCAACTACAAGGCCAGCGAGAAGCAGTCCGAGGTGACGGAGATGCAGCAGCTCCTGGTCCAGCTTCAGGCGATGCTGGACGAGGAGTCGGACGACCTGAAGGTTCTGCTCGCCCAGCTCAACGACGCCCTCGGCGCGCTCATCGAGCTCCTGGAGTCGAAGCAGGACACGCTCAACGACATCAGCCGGCACATCGGCGCGTAAAAACGAATCAGAGAGGAAAGGAACACCATCATGTCCATTCAGGGAATTGAAAACGGTTCGATCGACTGGAGCGCCGTCCTCGGCAAGGCGCTTGCGGACAAGGGAATCGACGGCGCGAAGGACGGCACGTCCGTCGTGCTGGACGGCGACAACGTGACCGTCTCCGTGCGCGACCCGTCCTCCGGCGAGGCCGTCTCGCGTACGCTGGAGCTTCCGACGCTGCGGCCGGACAGCCCGGAGGCGGGCGTGGCGAGCTTCCTGCTCACGTCCGCCGACGAGATCGACCAGCTCGCGCAGGGCCTGCAGACGCTCGCGCAGGAGGTCGGCGAAACCGCGCCGCAGCCCGGCGAGACGTCCGCGCCGTCCCCCGCGCGCACGACGAACGCTCAGCAGGCGCTGTTCTCGATCTACGAGCTCATGAACCTCATGCAGCAGGTCGCCCAGCAGCAGCGCGACAGCGCCCGCGAGATCCGGCTGACGGAACTGCAGAGCGAGGTCTCGAGCATCAAGAGCCAGGCCGCGCACCAGCGGCAGGCGGCCGTCTACGGGATGGTCGTGAGCGCCGTGACGACGGCCGTGCAGGGGGCGATGCTCTTCGGCACGAGCGTCGCGAGCGTGAAGGGGCTTCAGAAGCTGGACCAGACCGGCGCGGGGCAGGGCCTGAATCAGGCGAAGGCGGACGTGAAGACGCTGGAGTCGGCGCTTCAGTCCCCGTCGGACGCCTCCGCCCACGCCACGGCGGTCGCGGGCAAGTCGTCCGATACGGTCAAGGCGAACGTGGACGGGCGCCTGACGGACGTCACGGCGGCGAAGGGACGGCTGGAGACGGCGCAGAAGGCGCTTGCCGACGCGCCGGCGGACGCCGAGAACCGCGCGCAGCTGGAGCAGGCCGTGACGGACGCGAAGGCCGCCTACGGGCAGAAGCTGAATGACGCCCTCGCGAAGATGGACGCGGACTACGGCCACGCCGCGGCGGCGACGAAGGCGGCCGAGGGCAAGTACGTGAGCGGGCATTCGCTCAAGCATCCGGTCAACACGCGCGCGGACTACAAGGCGATGGGCGAGGCCCAGAAGGCGCAGTCCACGCTGGGTTCCGAGCGCACGCTCCTGCGGGCGAAGGTCGCCGAGGCCAAGGCCCAGCTGGGGGACACCGAGGGACTGACGGCCGACCTCGCGGCGGCGCGCGGCGGCGTCAAGGCGGCGGAGACCGTGCTGAAGACGGATCCGGGCTACCACCTGGCGTCGAGCAACCCGGCCGCCTCTGGGGCCTACCAGCAGCTGACGCAGATGGTCGGCACGGTCGGGCAGAGTCTCGCCCAGCTCGTGCAGGCCAACGAGGAGGCCAAGGGCACCGAGGAGCAGGCCGCGCAGAAGGAGCTGGAGGCGCGCCGTCAGGAGACGAACGACCTCTTCCAGCAGGCGCAGGAGCTCATCAGCAGCGTGCGCGAGCTGCTGAAGGCCGTCATCCAGGCCGAGTCGCAGTCCGTCGAGCAGATCATCAGGGCCTGATTGCCATGGGTGCGCACGCCTACATCGAAGCGGAAGACCTCGGGCTCACCGTCCTGGGGACGATCCAGAACGCCTACACCGTCAACGGCGTCCACGGGCAGGACTTCGGCACGGCCGTCCGCGAGGCGGCCCTCTGCCGGGCGGCCGCGCTGGAGGAGACGCTGCTGTCGTATTCCGAACTCATCCGGACGCGCCAGAAGAAGCTCGACGAGCTGGGCGAGGCGCTGTCCGCGCTGAACGAGGCTTTCTCGCAGAAGACGAAGAAGACCAAGACGAAGGACAAGCTGCCGGTCGATTCGTCGGCGGTCTCCATCCTGCGGCGCTACGGCTTCACGGCGGCGACGAAGATGACGTACCCGGACATCATGAAGCTCCAGCAGAACGTCCAGTTCGCCCTCGACCAGGAGGACAACGAGCTGCAGCAGGACATGACCTCGCTGCAGGGCTACGTCTCCAAGCGCGACGACACGATGCAGATGGTGGGCAAGCTGACGAAGAAGGTCGGCGGCACCCGCCGGAGCGGCATCCAGTACATCGGAAGCTGAAGCGCGGCATTCGGGAGGGACGGGCTTGTCCCGTCCGCAAGCGTAAAAGAAGAAACCAAAGAGAAGGAATCCGAACATGACATCACCCTGCACCAGCACCCGGAAGGACTACGACGCCTTCCTGTCCAAAGTCGCGGCCATGACCGGCCTCACGTCCCTGACGCCCGACGCCGAGGGCCTTGTCGCCTACAAGGTCGACGACGCCTACGTCCTGAACCTCCAGTACGTCGAGCACACCTCGAAGATCCTCTGCTTCGTCGAGGTGGCGACGCTGCCGAAGACGGCCGGCAAGGAGGTCTACCGCGAACTCCTCGTGGGGTCGCTGTTCGGACGCGAGACGGCGGGCGGCTTCTTCGCCGTCGAGCCGGAGTCCGAGACAGTCGTCTACCACTACCTCTTCGACTTCGACGCGCGCACGGCGGACGCCGGGGAGTTCGTCGCGACGCTGGAGAAGATCCTGTCGCTCGTCGACATCTGGGCCGGCAAGATCGCCGACGCGCTCGCGGCGCCGTCCGAGTCCGATGCGTCGCCGGCGGACGGTCTCGCCGGACGTTCGCCCGACGGCCTGATTCAGGTCTAAGCCGGAAAGGGGGACGCCATGCCCGTCAATCTCCAGAGCTTCACCGACTTCGCGGCGCAGCACACGATCCACACCTCCAAGAACTTCCACGTCCACGAGGCGAACGGACGGCTGGAGGCCGGAGCCGCCTCGCTCAAGCAGCGCATCGGCACGGACCTGAAGGCGAACCAGCGCACGATGGCGGCGTTCCGCAGCTGCCTGTCGGCGCGGTACGGCGTCTTCGGCGAACACGCCTTCGACGCCGTCCTGGGCGCGCGCGCCGACGTCGGCAAGACCTTGCGCGCGTCGGACATCGCGTCGGTGATGCGGACGCTGAACCCGACGGACACCGGGGCCGTGCGGCAGACGATGATCGCGTCCCGCTTCGCGAACGAGGTGGGCCGCCAGGTCGAGACGAATCCGCGCGTCGTCGCCGCGAACGTCATGGGGGCGATGAAGGCGCGGCTTCAGGAAAGCTTCGAGACCGACGTGAGCTTCGCGCAGGCGGTGCGCGGCTGCACGACGCAGGCGGCGCTGTCGCAGCTCATCGAGGACAAGATCAACGCGATTCTCGACATGAGCACGGGGGCGGGGGCGCGGCGTCCGCTGGAGCCGGACGCGGCCCCGCCGCCGCCGGCGGCGGCGCACGCGGCGAACCAGCCGCAGGTTCCGCTGGGCCTTCAGGCGCTGGACGGCGACACGTTCGGCGGCGCCGAGACGTCCGTCGAGGACCGTGTGCGCGCCGGGACGTTCGGCGCGGGCATGCGCGTCAACGAGAACGGCGTCAAGTACGTCTTCGAGAAGCTCAAGACGAGCGGCGTCGAGCCGGGGTTCATCGTCCGCAAGGACTGGACGGCCGCCGACACGCACGCGCTGATGACGCCGGGCACGGACTTGGACCAGGTTGCGCGCCGGGTGCTGGAGCAGCGGGTGCTGAATCGTCCGCTGAACGCGCAGGACGACGTGTCGGCGCTCAAGTCCCGCCATTTCGTCGCGATCCGCGACGCGATCCTCGCGGGTGCCGGGCAGGTCACGCGCCTGACGGAGCGGCACATCGTCAAGCTCGACTACAACGAGAACGACCGGCGCTTCCGCCACGACGCGGCGCACATCGGCAAGTTCCGCCTGCCGGTGCGGAACGCGATCAAGGGCGGGGCGGTCAAGGGCGCGTTCTTCCGGGCCTTCCGCCTCACGACGGCCAACGACGCCTCCGCCGGCGCCGTCGCCGAGGCGCTCGCGAACGACCTCACGCGGGCGATGGGCGTGCCGACCCAGGAGCTGTCGCTCGTCAGGGGACGGTATTCGGACGGACACGAGAAGTTCATGCTCGTCTCGAAGTTCGCGCACGGCTACAAGGACTTCGACGGCAACTTCCTGCGGGACGGACGCCTCGTGCCCGGACGCGACGCGGCGGGCCACGTCGTCCAGCCGGAGGACATCGGCCGCTACAAGGCGATGTTCCTGCTGCTCGCGGATCGCGACGCCGTCGGCTCGCACGGACAGAACAAGGGCCTCGTGAACGGGCACTTCTTCGCCATCGACCCCGGCCATTCGCTGGAGGGCAACGGCCCGGCGCTGGAGATCCACGACGACTTCTCGTTCAGGGACACCCAGGGCAGCGCGTTCGAGAAGCGGTTCCTCAACTTCTCCGTCTTCGACGACAGCAACCGCTCGGAGAAGCTGAAGGGCCTGGTGGCGATCCGCGACGCCTTCGAGCGCGGCGACTTCGCGCGCATCTTCGACGAGTACGCCGCGCGCTTCCCGGAAGGCGGCGACGGCGACCCGGCGCTCGGTTCGGCCATCCGGACGCGCATCGGGGAGATGCGCGCGGAGTTCACGGCGCAGTATCAGCGGCTGATGGGCGTCTTCGGCGAACAGCTTGCCGTCTACGACCACTTCGCGGCGCAGGCGCCGGGCGACGACACGACGGCGCGCCGCGTCATCGACGCGGTCGAAAACCTCGAACGGCTCACGTCGCCGACCGTCGGCACGTCGAAGCACGGGGAGGTCCGGCTGCGCCATCTGGAGGTGACGCCGGAGACGCGCGTGCCGTGGCGGGCGCGCGTCGCGGACGGCGGCGCGGCCGTCTTTTCCTGCGACAAGCTGCCGGACGCCCGGCGGCCGCTGCTGGCGAACCTGCTCCAGCGCGCGGGCGTGACGGACGTCACGACGGGCGCGGGCGGCGCGTTCACGTTCACGGTTCCGCCGGCGAACGTGCCGACGTTCCTCGCCGCGTTCACGGAAGACGCCGTCCGTCAGGCTGTGGGCGGGTGACGTTCAGTCGTTTGATGAGCGCAGATGTTCGAGCGGGAGGGACGGGCTTGTCCCGTCCGCCAAGACAAGGGGGAAACGCATGACATTTGACGAGCTGGTGAGAGCGGCGGGAGAGAAGCTTGGCGTTGAGCTGGTGACGTATGACGGCATGACCCAGGTGACGATTGACGACATGGCGATTTCCGTCTCGGAAATCGCCGAGCTGGATTCGGTCGTCCTGAACGGTGCCCTTGGCGAACCGCCGCCGCAGGGGCTCGCGGCGCTCTACCGCGCGATGCTGGAGGCGAACTACGGATTCGCGGGGACGGCGGGCGCGACGCTCTCCGTCAATCCGGCCAACGACGAGCTGACGCTCACGCGCCTCGCGCCGCTTGCGCTTCTGGATGCCGACGGCTTTTTGGCGCTGCTCGAAAGCTTCGTCAACGTGCTGGAGGCGTGGCGCACGCTCGTTGCCGACTATCGTCCGAATACGGCGGATGTCGCGCCGGATCGGACGCGACAGGGCGCGTCCCTCCCGCAGGTCGATGAGGGGTTTCTGGCGGTGTAAGGCGTGTCCCTGCGCGATCGATCCCGTTTTCCGCTCTCGGGTGCGCGGGATTTTGGTATAATACGCGGCATGAGAATCTTGACGGGCATTCAGCCTTCGGGCAAGCTCCACTGGGGCAACTATTTCGGCGCGATGAAGTCCATGTTCGACCTTCAGGAGAAGGGCGAGAACTTCATGTTCATCGCGAACTTCCACGCCATGACGACGGTGCGCGACGGGGCGCAGCTCCGCGCGGCGACGAAAGACGTCGCGCTCGACTACCTCGCCTGCGGGCTGGACCCCGCGAAGACGGTCATCTACCGCCAGAGCGACGTGCCGGAGGTGCAGGAGCTCGCGTGGTACCTCTCGTGCCTGACGCCGATGGGGCTGCTGGAGCGCTGCCACAGCTACAAGGACAAGCTCGCCCACGGGCTGGAGGCGACGCACGGGCTCTTCGCGTATCCCGTCCTGATGGCGGCAGACATCCTGATCATGCAGTCCGACCTCGTGCCGGTCGGGAAGGACCAGAAGCAGCACCTGGAGGTGACGCGCGACCTCGCGCAGAAGTTCAACAACGCCTATGGCGAGACCTTCAAGCTGCCCGACGCCTACATTCCCGAGACCGTCGCGACGATTCCGGGGACGGACGGCCAGAAGATGTCGAAGAGCTACCACAACACGATCGAGCTTTTCGAGCCGAACGGCTCCATCAAGAAGAAGGTGATGGCCATCGTGACCGACTCGAAGACGATGGAGGAGCCGAAGGAGCCGGAGGGCAATTCGATCTACGAGCTCTACAAGCTCTTCGCGACGCCGGAGGAGGTCGCCGACATGGCGGCGCGTTTCCGCGCGGGCAACTACGGCTACGGCCACGCGAAGAAGGCCCTGCTGGAGGCGTATCACCGGCTCTTCGACCCGTTCCGCGCGAAGCGCGAGGAGCTGGCGAAGGACGCCGACACGCTGGAGGACATCCTGCGCGCCGGGGCCGCGAAGGCCCGCGCCGCCGCTGCGCCGACGATGGAGAAGGTGCGCGCCGCCGTCGGGCTGTGACGCGCCGAGGCGGCAAATGGTATAATATGCGGCCAAATGAAATGCGAGATTTGCCATCAGGCGGACGCCGAGACGGCGATTGTCCGCGGCGAGGGCGAGACGATGGAGGAACTCTACGTCTGCAAGGCCTGCGCCAAGGCGGAACGTCAGCGTCGCCAGAAGAAAAGCCAGCGGACCCGTAAGGTGACGGGCCTTCCGCCCGGCGTGTCGATGTCCATCACCCAGATCGGCCCCGCCGACGCGGACGGTACGGGCGACGAGAGCATCCCGGAGATCCTCGGCACGTTCCTGAACGCCATGAACGACGTGGTCACCGACCTTGAGAAGGTGGCGGGCGCGAACGAGAAGAAGGACGCGCCGGACGAGAAGCGGCATGCGTTCCCCCTGACGCGCGTCGAGGCGCCGTTCCGCGTGCGCGGCCAGCTGCACCTGGAAGGTCTGCACCTCATCGGCGAGCTGGAGTCCGTCCGCCGCGCGCTGCACGCGCTCGACATGGAGCTTGTCGGCGTGGAGGCGGATGGCGTGCGCGAGCCGGGGCACGTCTACGGCATCGACTACGCGGGGTCGTCCGAACGGGCGAAGCGCGTGGTCGCCGACCTGCTGCGCGAGGAGCGCAACGCGCGCGTGCGCCTTTCCGAGGAGCTGCCGCGCGTGTTCGGCGACTCGCTCTGCCGGGCGCTCGCGATCCTGAAGAACAGCCGCCTCCTGTCGCCGGGCGAGCTCTTCGACCTCCTCTCCCCGCTGCGTCTCGCGGCGATGCAGAAGCTGCTGGACGGCATCACGCTGGAGGAGATCGAGAAGATGCTGCTCGAATGCGACCTCACGGGCGCGGAGGACAAGCTGGAGCCGGAGGAGCGCGACCAGGCGGACGCCGACCGCGCGGACGAGATGAACCGCCGGTTCGAGGACGTGATGCTGAACGAACGCGCCGAGGAGAAGTTCCTATGAGCCTGAGCTTTACGAAACACGCCGTCGATGCGCTGAACGCGGCGTCGAGCTGCGCGCAGCAGCTCGGTCACGACCACATCGGCGCCGAGCACATCTTCCTTTCGATCATCGCGATTCCGGTGTGCGGCGCGGCCCAGCGCCTCGTCGCGCTCGGCCTCGCGCTCGACGACCTCGCCGAGTCGATGAAGTCCGTCCTCACGGGCGGCGGCGCCGGCACGCTCCAGCGCGGCCAGCTGCCGCTCACGGCGCGGACGAAGAAGATCATCGACATGGCCGCGATCGAGTCCGGTCCCGGCAATGCGGTCGCCACGGAACACCTGATCCTCGCCATGCTGCGCGAGGGCGAGAACGCGGCGGCGCAGCTGCTGTTCAACGCGGGCGTGACGGTCGACAAGTTCATCGCCGCCGGGACGCAGGGCGGCGCGAACGCGGCGGCGTCCGGCGCGGCGGAAGGCGCCGCCGAGGGCGGCGACGCGGCGAACGCGAAGGAGGGCGCGAACGGCAAGGCGCAGAAGACGCCGACGATCAACACCTACGGACGCGACCTCACGGATCTCGCGCGGCAGGGCCAGCTCGATCCCGTGATCGGGCGTGCGAAGGAACTGAAGCGCATCGTCCAGATCCTCTCGCGCCGCACGAAGAACAACGCCGTCCTCATCGGCGAGGCGGGCGTCGGCAAGACGGCCGTCGTCGAGGGGCTTGCGCAGGCGATCCATCGCGGCGAGGTGCCGGAGCGCATGCAGGCGAAGCGCGTCGTCGCGCTCGACATGGCGCGGCTTGTCGCGGGCACGCAGTACCGCGGCCAGTTCGAGGAGCGCCTGAAGAAGGTCATCGACGAGACGAGGCGCGCGGGGAACATCATCCTCTTCCTGGACGAGATCCACACGATGGTCGGCGCGGGCGGGGCCGAGGGCGCGATGGACGCGGCGAACATCCTGAAGCCCGCCCTCGCGCGCGGCGAGCTGCAGTGCGTCGGCGCGACGACGCTGAAGGAATACCACAAGTCCATCGAGAAGGACGCCGCGCTGGAGCGCCGCTTCCAGGCCGTCACGGTGGACGAGCCGTCCGTCGCGGACACGGTCGAGATCCTGAAGGGGATCGCGCCGAAGTACGAGGCGTACCACTCGGCGACGTTCACGCCGGCGGCCCTGCGCGCGGCGGTCGAGCTGACGGCGCGCTACCTGCCCGCGCGGCAGCTGCCGGACAAGGCGATCGACGCGATGGACGAGACGGGCGCGCGCCTCCGGGCGGGCGCGAGCGCGCGTCCGAAGGCGCTGACGGCGATGCAGGAGAAGATCGACACGCTGCGCGGACAGAAGGACGCCGTCGTCGCGAAGGGCGACTTCGACTCCGCCGCGAAGTACCGCGAGGCGATCCGCGTCGCGTCCGCCGCGTTCCAGGAGGCCCTGAAGAAGTGGAAGGAGACGCACGCCGAGGAGACGCTGGAGATCACGGAGAGCGACGTCGCCGAGACGGTCTCGTCCATGAGCGGCGTGCCCGTCGAGAAGATGAACGCGACGACGGCGGAGAAGCTGCTGGCGATGGAGAAGACGCTGGGGAGCGTCGTGATCGGGCAGGCGCCGGCCGTGAAGGCGATCGCGCGCGCGCTGCGACGTTCGCGCGCCCTGCGGGCCGACCCGAAGCGCCCGATCGGCTCGTTCCTCTTCCTCGGACCGACCGGCGTCGGCAAGACGCACCTCGCGAAGATGCTCGCCGAGAAGGTCTACGGGGACGACAAGGCGCTCATCACGCTTGACATGTCGGAGTTCCAGGAGAAGTACTCCTCGTCGCGCCTCGTCGGCGCGCCGCCCGGCTACGTCGGCTACGACGAGGGCGGGCAGCTCACCGAGAAGGTGCGGCGGCGTCCGTATTCCGTCGTCCTCTTCGACGAGTTCGAGAAGGCGAACGGCGACGTCTGCAACATGCTCCTCCAGATCCTCGACGAGGGGCGCCTCACGGACGGGCAGGGGCGCATCATCGACTTCCGCAACACGATCATCATCTGCACGGCGAACCTCGGCTTCGACTTCGCGCGCGAGGGGCATTCGCTCGGCTTCGCGCGCGACACGGCGGAGACGAGCTACGAGGTGCTGAAGGAGAAGCTGCTGGGCGAGGCGAAACGCGCGTTCCGTCCCGAACTGCTGAACCGCTTCGACGAGACGGTCGTCTTCAAGAAGCTCGAAAAGGCCGATCTGGAGGCGATCCTGAACCTGGAGCTCGCGCGGCTGCAGGCGCGGCTGAAGGATGCGCACATCTCGCTGACGCTGGACAAGAAGGCGGCGGACTTCCTGATCGAGAAGGGGTACGACGGCGCGCTCGGCGCGCGTCCGCTCCGCCGCGTCGTGCAGGACTACGTCGAAGACCCGCTGGCGGATCTCGTCCTCGCGGGCAAGGCGAAGCCGCGCCTCAGGGCGAAGCTCGCGAAGGACGGCCAGTCGCTGAAGTTCTGACGGGGCAGGGCTGTTCGGCCTGCTGCTGGCGCCAGGCGCGCATCGAGAGGCCGAAGCGCTTCTTGAAGAGGTTCTTGACGGAGTTCGGGTTCGCGTAGCCGCAGTTCGCGGCGATGGCGTTGACGGGTTCGCGCGTCGAGGCGAGCAGCCGCTTCGCCTCGTCCAGCCGCATCGCGATGATCGTCTCGCCGATGGTCGTGCCCATCAGCTCGCGGAAGCGCAGGTCGGCGAGGCGCCGCGAGCAGCCGAGATGGCGCGCGACGTCCTCGACGGAGATGTCGCGGAGCGCGTTCTTGCGGAGGTAGGCGACGGCCTTCTGGACGAGCTTGCCCGCGACGGAGACGTCCGCCGTCGAGTCGCGGCGGACGACGTCCTTGACGCCGACGAAGACCGTCTGCGCATCGACGGGCGCGGCGGCTTTCATCAGGGCGGCGAGCGTCTGCGCGGCGAGAAAGCCCTCCTGCTCGAAGTCGGGCTGGATGGACGACAGGCGCGGACGGCAGTTTTCGCAGATGAGCGTGTCGTTGTTGGTGCCGAGCACGAGCGCGTCCGCCGGCACACGCAGGCGGTGGCGGCGGCAGTACTCGAGGATGTCGTAGCCCCGGTCGTCGTTCGCGGCGAAGATGCCGATCGGCCGTTCGAGGCCCTTGAGTTCGGACGGCTCGTTCAGCTCGTGCGCCCAGAGGCCGCGGTCGCGCAGCATGTCGCGGAACGCCCGGAAGCGGCCGACGCTCCATTCGAGGACGGACGGGTTGTGGACGAAGGCGTAGGAGCGGCAGCGGCCGGTCGCGAGCAGGTGGTCGGCGGCGGCGCGGCCGATCTCCTCCGGCGAGTTGCGGATGAAGGCGATGTTGTGCCGGCGGGCCGAGAGGGCGGGGTCGTGGAGGTCCATGACGACGGTCGGGAGGTCGGTGGCCGCGAGGAGCGCGGCGGTCGTCTCCGTGTCGGGGATCGAGACGATGAAGCCGTCGTAGCCCTCGGCGAGCGCGCGCTGCATGCGCGCGGGGGTGAATTCGGCGGCCGTGCGGATGAGCGTGATGTCCCAGTCGTGGCTCTCGCCGAGGAAGCGGAAGATGCCCGACAGCTTGTCCCGTCCGGCGACCCCGGCCATTTTCAGTGCGATGAAGACGCGTTTCATGGTTGTTCTTGTTTTTTGCTTTTATTCAAGATTTCAAATCTCAAATTTCAAATTTCACATCTCATATCTCACATCTCATATCTCACATCTCATATCTCACATCTTAGATTCCAGATTCAAAATTTCAGATTTCAGTTTGCTTCACCTCCGGTTCGGCCTTCTGGCTCGGATCCCAGGTGCGCGAGCCGCGACAGCGCGGATAGGATGCGCAGCCCCAGAAGGGACGTCCGTTCCGGTCGTGTCGCTTGACCATCTTCCCGCCGCAGACAGGACACGCGAGGCGGGAGCCTGTCTGTCCGGCCGACAGCTCAAGGTCCTTGAGCGCCATCATCGCCTCGACCTTCTCGCGGGCATAGGCGCTGAACGTCCCGTCCCGAATGGCCGCCTCTGCGGCCTGGTGGCTGAACTTCTCGCCGAACGCCTTGCGGGCGGCGGAAAGGGCATAGTCGCGGCGGGCCTGGTCGGTCAGGTGCCGGACGCCCTTGATTTCCGAATTCTGCAGGGTGTCGATCCACCCGAACAGCTGCCGCGACACGCTTTCGCAAAGCGCGTTGACGGTTTCGATCGCGTCGCGCTCCGCCTCCATGCCGCCGAGGCGGACGGCGAACTGCGTCATCGAACGGGTTTCGCCGCAGGAGCCGCGCGCGATGTAGAGGAACTTGACGAGATCGGCGGTTGTGCCGCGCTCGAAGCCCTCGGCGATGTTGTTGGAGACGGACAGCGCCGCGCGGCGGATCTGGTTGACGAGATCGCCGCGCCACTTGAAGGCAGGACGCGCCGTCAGGTCGAAGACCTGTGCGGCGAGGTCGATGGCGCGTTGCCAGACGGGAATCTCCTCGAATCGCTTGTAGGTGGCCATGGCTGACTGTCCCTTCTTGAAGCCCAAACGCGCACATTATACCACCTAAACGGGCCTCAGCGCAAGGCACGGCGGAAATGTTTCTCAAAAGATGTTCTTTTTTTGCCGAAAAAGGTATTGCGCTCCGATGCCGAAACAAGGTATAATACGCACCTGTTCAAGCCGCCGAGGCGCGGTCGGCGCATCAGGCGCATCGGGCCTGCCGGATTCGGCGCGACTTGGATTTCGGAAAACAGGAGAAACAACCAGAAAGGAATCAGAAGATGCCATCACTCGCGAACATGCGCACGAAGGCCAAGGAAGCCGGCCTCATGAAGCTCGACAAGCTGATCGCCAAGCGTCAGCACATCCCGACCAACGACTTCCCGATCCCGACGAAGGAGCTCTGCGAGCGCTTCGAGAAGCTCTACACGGGCTGCGTGAACGACGTCATGCGCGAGCTGACGCTGCTCGACCAGAACCTGCCGCACGAGATCATGCCGCTCCGCGACGAGATGGTCGTCTGCGGCGAGGCGTTCACGGTCAAGAGCGCGCCGAACTGCATGATCGAGGGCGAGATGACGTTCCGCGCGCAGATGCTGGACGACTTCAAGCCGAACGGCGTCGTCGTGTGGGACACGTCGAACGACGTCGAAGCCTCGCTCTGGGGCGGCGTCATGACGGCGACGGCGATCTCGAAGGGGATTCGCGGCGCGGTCATCGCGGGCGGCATCCGCGACACGAAGCAGATCCTGGGGCAGCCGTTCCCGATCTTCTACAAGTACCGCGTCTCGAACGGCTCGCTCGGCCGCTGCATGATCACGCACTACCAGGTGCCGATCAAAATCGGCAAGGTGACGGTGCGTCCCGGCGACATCATCATGGGCGACATCGACGGCGTGATCTGCATTCCGCGCGAGATCGCCTACGACGTGCTGCTGCGCGCCGAGGGCATCGAGCGCAACGAGGTGGACATCTTCTCGTGGGTGCGCCAGGGCGACACGATCTCGGAGATCATCGACAAGGGCGGATACTTCTAAACTTCAAACTTCTCTATCTCGTTGCCGCATCTCTAACACTATTGGAAGGGTTCGAGAGGTGGGTTTTCCCCGTTCGGCAAGGGGGCAACGTGGGGACAGCTCTCCGTTTCGTGGGGGCTGTCCCCAATTTTTTTAGGCGTGTTGTGACAGGTCGTAGGCCGTTGAGTTGATTGTGGCCAATTGGATATGATATAATTTGCACAGAAACCGTTTCAGAAGTTCGTTATTCATGCAAAATTTGACAGCGAGGCAACTGGCATCATTGCGGGAGATAGGCGATTCGCCTTTTTCTCTTGTAGCGTTGCGCTCGCTGTTTCCCGTGAAAGAAGTTTGGCGTGTTGCCGCGCGATTGGTGGAAAACGGCCTGCTGATCCGATTGAAGCGTGACTTGTTTGCCTTGAGTCCAGTTCTGACAGGCCATCCCATTGATCGGCTTCTTGTCGCAAATCGCCTCTGCTCACCGTCGTATGTCTCGCGCGAGGCGGCCTTGGCCCATTACGGACTCATCCCGGAATTGATTGTCAACGTGACCAGTTCGCGTTTGGGTCGGTCTGTCGCGTTTGATACGCCGATTGGAGGCTTTCGCTATGCTCAAGTTGATGCGACAACTTATGCCATCGGCCTCTGCGAAGAAGTTTCGGGCGATTCGCGTTTCCTTTGCGCGAGTCCGGAAAAGGCTTTGTATGATCTTGTCGCCTTTCGTTCTCAACTGAACATCAGAAGCCGAATTGAGATGCAACGCTTCCTTCTGGAGGACTTGAGGCTCGATGTGTCGGGCAGACACTTTGAAGGACGCATCTTTGACGACTTGATTTTGTGCGGACGCAAGAAGCGGAGCGTTCAGATCATGAAGGAGGTTCTTTGCCGTGATGCGATTTGACCAGCTCGTTGAAGACAAGATTCGTCTGGGCGCCACGGAGAAGTTTGCCGTTCAGGCGACGATGCAGGAGGTTGTCCTGTGCGGACTTTCGGACGGAGGCTTCTTCCGCCATGCCGCGTTTTACGGGGGGACGTGTCTCAAGTTCTTTTATGGGCTTGACCGCTTCTCGGAAGACCTGGATTTCACGGTGCTGGATCGGTCGTGTGGGCTGCGCTTGCCGAGCTATTTCGATGCGGTGGCTCGGGCTTTTCGCGCGGTTGGCCGTGAAGTGGAAGTCAAGGAGGTCGAGAAGGCGGTTTTCACGGCAACAGAATCGGCGTTTGTCAAGACTGAAACAAAAGCCTACCAGATTGGTGTGCGGAACGCGCCGAAAACCACCGTCAAGTTCGAGCTGGACACGAATCCGCCGATTGCCTATCCGTCCGAGACGAAGTTCTTGCGCGTTCCAGACCCTCATGCAATTGTGTGTTGTACGCCGGAGGGATTGCTCGTCGGGAAGGTGAGTGCCTGTCTTTTTCGCGCATGGCGGAATCGTGTAAAAGGGCGCGATTGGTATGACCTCATTTGGTATGCGGACAAGAAGATTCCGCTTCGGGTTGACCTGCTCTGTCATGTGACGGAGCCGGCGCATCCAGAAGCGGCCGTGCGCATGAAGGATGTCGCAGGTGTGCGCACGCTCCTGAAGGAACGCATTGATCATATTGACTTCAAACGGGCAAGAGAGGACGTCTATCCGTTTGTAGCTCATAAAGAAAGGCTTGATCTGTGGGGACGCGACTTCTTTCATGCCGTAGTCGATGATTTGGTGATTGTTTAGCCTAAAAAGCGCAGTTGCGAGAATCGACTTGAAATCCGCTCATTTTTCCGTGTCTCACCCCTCTATCGACCGCTTGCGCGGCTCGCTTCGTTCGGGGGATATGTGCCTCCGTGTGAGACATTCGGTTTTCAACTGCTTTTTAGATTGGGCGGAAAGTGAGATAAATTTTAGGTTTAAAATGAGGTATGGCGCGGCGGAAAATGCTATACTATGCGCCAGACGAATGAAAGGCCGTTGGACGTCTCGCTCGCCGAGGCGTCGGTGTTTCCTAATCAGTGTTCTTTTTTTGCCGAAAAAGGCATTGTGCGGCGCGGCGG
>DCMF01000034.1:0-8837 GCA_002321305.1 Verrucomicrobia bacterium UBA1629
CCGGCTGCGGCAGGCGACGGGGGCGAAGGACCCGACGCCGACCAGCGCCCTGCTCGGAAATGAGACGGGAAGCGCGAACGGGACGATGCACGAGGTCGTCCGGGAACTCCTGAAAGATTTCCGCATGACGTTCTCATCTTTGGAGGAGGGGCTGGCGCAGAGGTTGGACCCGGAGCGGGTGTTTCTGGATGCGGCAAGGCCCAAATCAAGGATGACGCCAAGGTTGAGGGCGAGAAATGAGCATCAACCGACGAGCCTCGTGCCGACAGCCGGAACCTGAACACGACAACGGGCTTGAGAGGCTCGTGCGGACGGGGCAAGCCCGTCCCTCCCGAAGGGGCCATTTTGGCGACGAGTTGATGCGCTAACGGGAGGGGGGCGCTTGTCGCGACCGAGAGTGACGCAAACGGGAGGGGCGCGCTTGTCGCGACCGAGAGCGCCGCAAGCGGGAGGGGCGCTCATCCCTGCCGCTGAAAGAGGGGCTACTCCGCGTCGATGTGGAACGCGCCGAGCGGCAGGCCCGCCTCGTTCATGAGATACCCGCGCCAGGGCGCGGAATGGAGATAGCGGAGCCGCTTCGGCTCCTTCACCTCCGGCGCGAAGACGACAAGCTCTGTCCCTTCGATGTCGCCGAGATACTCGAAATCGACCCACGGGGCGCTGAACCGCCTGAAGTTCCCGATCTGCGCCTTCACCCACACGCCGTCCGCGCCCGCGACCTCGAAGCCATACGCGCGGCTGTTCGCCGGATCCCGCCGCGTGCGCCAGTCCGGGTCGTAGACCGACCAGGCCTTCACGTCGCCGAAGGCCATCACGAACCTGCCGTCCTCGACCTTCCACGACTTGAGCGTCGGCGAGTCGGCCACGATGTCCGCAAAGCCGTAGTCGCGCTTGAGCGCCAGGAGCGCGAGCCGCAGGCCGACGACCTGCTTGTCGTTCGGATGGATGTCGTGGAGATTGCCGACATCGCAGAGGACGGCCATTCCCGCGTCCGGCTCGGCGTCCGCAAACCGCTGCTGAGCCTCCTGCATCTGCGGGACGAGGGGATCGCCCCACGGGCAGAGCTGGGCGAAGTAGAGCCTGAAGCGCGGATTCCCGAAGACGCGCTTCCACCCATGCAGCAGGTCGCGCATCCTGTCGGCGTATTTCGGCGCCTCCGACGCGAACGTGTTGCTCTCGCCCTGGTACCAGATCGCCCCGCGCAGGGCGTATGGGCAGATCGGCGCGACCTTCCCGTTGTGGTACTGCGCGGGCTGCTGCCCGTTCTTGCCCACGTGCGCCGGCGGGCAGGGCGTCCGGCAGTCCGGGATCCACGTCTCGATGTCCGTCGCGCCGACGCAGGCGACGAAGAGCCCGATCGGCACGTCCAACGCGCCCAGCAGGTACTGTCCGTACCAGAACGCGACGGCCGAGATGTCGCCCTTCACGAGGAAGCCGGGCATCGCCCGTTCCCAGACGACCTTCTCCTCCGTCTGCGGCACGTCGCTCCAGGCGTTCGGCAGCTTCGCGAACCGCAGCGTCGGCCGCGCCGTGATCTGCCCGACCTGTCCGCCGAGCCGTTCGCGCGCACGCGGCGACTCGCCCCAGAGGGGAACGGCCATGTTGCTCTGGCCCGAGCAGAGCCAGACCTCGCCCACGAGGACGTCCCGGACGGTCACGCCGTTGGCGGTGAGCGTCCGCCCCTCGCGGCAGGCGGGCATCGGGTCGAGATCGACGCGCCAGCGCCCGTCCGCGCAGACGGTCGTCGTCCGCGCCTGTCCGGCAAACGCGACGCGCACGGACTCGCCCGCCGCGCCCGTGCCCCAGACGGGAACGCGCGCGTCCCGCTGAAGGACGGCGCCGTCCGTGAACGGCGCGGCCAGCTTCACCAGCGCCAACAGGAAAATCGTGCTGTTCATCTGCAATTACCTTCTCTTGTCGATTCCGTCGTTTGTCGTTTCGAAGACGAGCCGCGCCGGGCCGACCCAGCCGGACGGCGCGAAGGGCTGGCCCTTCTGCGGCCCGCACCAGCCGCGGATCGTCCACGTCTGGCGCTCGGCCTCCGGCAGCCCCGCATCGACGATCAGTCGGTTGTGCCACGTCGAGGTGACGTCCACGGCGATCTCGTTCGCGCCGTCCTTCAACGCCCCGGTCACGTCCACGCGATACGGCGCGCACCAGAGCTTCGCGACCTCGCGTCCGTTCACCGAAACCCGTGCACAGCCCGACGCCACATCGCCCAGGTCAAAGACGATCCGCCGCGCGTCGTCCGCCGGGAACGGGCGCGCCACGCGGCGGACATAGCGCCGCGTGCCGGAAAAGCCCTTCTCCGCGTCAGTCCCCGGCAGGTCGCGCCAGAGGCCCAGCGGACGCGACCAGCCGTCCAGTGCCTGCTCGCCGCAGACGGACGCGCCGAATTCGGTGCGTCCCGTCTCCGGCTCCATCAGGCGGAGACGGCCGCCCTTCACGTAGGCGAAGCGGCTCTCGCCCGGCGCCAGCTCAAGGGGAATCGGCTCCGGCCACTCGCGCAGGCGGACGACGCCCCTGAACGGCGTGCGGAAATTCGCCAGGAAGTAGACGCTCTCGTCGCCGTCGCGCCGGTGATACCAATGCGGCGCGCCCTCGACGTCCGGCGCCCAGTCGGGCGTGAAGTCGCCGCGCACGACGCAGCCGCCCTTCGCCGCCAGCGCCGCGAGCCGGCGTTCCGTCTCCGGCAGGAGAAACGTCCCCGCCGGAATCCACAGGACGCGGTAGCTCATGCCGTCCGGCAGGACGAAGCGTCCGTCGCGCACGTCCAGCCGCGTCTCGAGGACGTCGCGGTTGAGGTAGTCGTACTTGTAGCCGGGTCCCAGCCGGTCGCCGCGCTCGTCCGGCTTGTGTCCGAGCGCGTCGCCGAGATACCAGAGGACGTCGACCACGGGCCGGCCGCGCTCCAGCTCGTGTCCGCAGACCGCGAGATAGCGCGTGAAGCCGGGCATGAACGGCCACCAGGTCTGCCGCCGGAGGAACGGCGTGCCGATGCCGCAGCCGAAGCTCGACCCCGGCGGCAGGCCATCGACGACGGGGTTGTGCGTGTACGTGTGGAAGACGAGATGCGTCACGCCGCGCGCGAGATGGACGTTCGCGTCCTCCTTGAGCGTCTGCAGCGTCTCGTCGAAGGTCAGGCGCAGGCTGGTGAACGCCTCCGCGCTGACGCGGCGCTTGCCGTAGAGATGGGCGGCGGACACGCAGGGCCGGACCGGCTTGAAGTTGTGCGACGTCACGTACCCGTTCGCGTCGTCAAACGGACTCCAGAACTCGCACATCGGCTCGTCGGCATACTTCCAGAAGCGCAGCAGGTCGCCGGTCAGGACGTCGCCGAAGGCCGTCTCGTACTGGACCGTGAGGCCGTTCGCGTGCGCCAGGCGCGCGATCGTCCCGTAGTAGTTGTCCTCCACGAGACGCGAGCACGTGCGCCGCCAGTCCAGGAGGAAGCGCTCGGTCTCGGACTCGCTCCGGAGCACGTGGCCGAACAGCGCCGGTAGCCAGGGACGCAGCTCGTAGCCGTTCAGGCGGCGGAACTCCGCCTCCATCTTCGGCGTCCAGCGCGTCGGGCCGCATTCCCAGCTGTCGACCACGAGGCCGTCGACCCGCCGTCCGGCGAGCGGCCCGGCCAGCAGACGCCCGACGTAGCCGGCGAAGTTGGTCTCGAACCCCTCCGCCGCCATCTTGTCGCACTCCCAGCCCGTCGCCTCCTCCGGCGCCGGGCCGTTGCGCCGCTTGGCGTTGCAGTGCCCGAAGACGAGCGTCATCGTGCCGTCCGTCGCGACGGGGGCCGCGTTCGTGCCCATCGCCAGGCCGCGCAGCGCCAGCCCGGCCTTCGCCTCCCAGTTGTCGAGCCGCGCGGCGGCGGAAAGCCGGACGTCGGGGTACCGCTTCAGCGGGTGGACGTGCGAGACGTCGAACGTCCAGACCGACGCGGTGCGGACTTCCGGCGCGAAGGTCATGTCGGCGTCGTCCGACCACGCGCCCGGCGGGCAGTCGCGGTCCAGCACCGTCTCGCCGTCCGCCTTCAGCCGGAAGCGCACGCCCGGCTCGTAGCACCAGTCGTGGTTCAGGCGCTGCGGATTCGACAGCGCCACCGAGCGGACGGTCACGGGCCGGCCGAAGCGGAAGACCCGCCTCTCGCCGTTCGTCTCGACGGACACGGGGACAAGCGGGCCCTCCCGCTCGCCCACGGCCGCCGGGAACGTCACCGCGCCGATCTCGCGGTAGTCGTCGTCCGCGTCGAAGGCGGGCTTCTGCCCCGGCGGGAACGCGACGAGCGTGCGCATCGCCTTCTCCTTCGGTACCCACGGCCCGCCGCTCATCGACCAGCCGGGGCAGTTCTGCAGCTTGAACAGGAGCCCGCGCGCGGCGCATTCGTCGGCCAGGTGCGCGACAAGGCCGCCCCATTTCGGGCTCAGGCAGGGGATCTGCTCCTCCACGCCCGGCCACGGCTGCGGATTGACGCCGACCGCGCGCCCGTGGAAGAAGTGGAGGCCGCCGATTCCGGCCTCGGCGATTGCCTTCACGTCCGCCGCGATCCCCTCCTTCGAGGCGTTGCCGCCGATGACGTGAAACCAGGTCTCCGGCCGGTCGCGCGGCTCAAGGGGCACGACCGGCGGCGGGGCCGCGCAGAGGAGGGACGCAAAGGCAAGAAAGCCGAACATCGCGGACGCCCCCTTCCTATTTCTGCGGCGCCGCGCCGAAGTCCAGCAGGCGCACGCTCTCCGGCGGGATCTCCAGGACGGCCGCGCCGTCCGCGAAGGCGCACGCCGCGCCCGTCACGCGCTCAACCGCCGACGCGCGGCCGGAGCGGAGCGTCACGCGCTTCGCCGCCTTGACGGACGTGTTGAACACCGTCGCGTAGCGGTCGCCGAACTGCTCGACAAGGACGTCCCCGTCCGCGCAGGAGACGAGCGTGCGCACGGGCTTCCAGCCCGCCGTCGCCAGCTCGATCGCCAGCGGCACGTACTTGCGGAAGAGGTCGCGGTCGCGCTCGTAGTAGGCCGGGTTCTCGAAATAGCGGTCGGTGTAGCCGTCGTTGCTGAAGTAGCTCGGCAGCATGCCGTAGGCAAGCGCACGCTCCATGTAGCGCACGACCAGCTCGCGCGTGAAGATCTTGTAGTTCGTGTTCTGGAGGAGGCAGTACGGCTTGCGTCCGGCGATGGCGCGCCAGTAGATCATCTCGTCGTGCGGAGACGGATTCCACTTCCCGCCCCGGTTCCAGTCCACTTCCGTCCCCGGCACGTCCGCCCAGGGCACGATCAGCGACGTCTTCTTCGGCGTCGAGTTCGCCATCATGCGCCGCCCGTAGGCGTCGAGCCGCCGGCGGATCGACCGCACGTACTCGTAGCTGACGAGGCCGCCGGAGATGCAGACGCGGTTCGAGGGGCCGCTCCAGCAGAGCGGCGTCTCCATCGCGGCGAAATGCGCGCGGTCGTAGTCCGCCCCGATCGAGAAACCCATCTCGGACGAGTCGATGTACTCGCCGTCGGGGCCCTTCGGATAAGTCGTGCCGCCGTACATCTTCCTGAAGCGCGCCTCGGAGACCTTGATCTTGTAGTCGGTCACCTCGCCCTTGATGCCCGGCGCGGAGTTGAAGCTCCACATGATGCCGGACGGCGTCCAGGCCGTGGACTGGATGTGGCCGACGCGCCGCCCGAACGCGTCCATCGCCGCGCTCGTCTGCCACGCCCGCGCCGCCGCGTGCTTCGACCACTTGGCCGAGTCCACCAACGGCACCTCGGCGGCGAGGCGCGCGACTTCCGCCACGCACTCCTCGTAGGTCGGCAGGTTCCCGTCCTTCCCCTTCAGGTGCATCCACCACGAGGACGGCTCGGTGTACTTGAAGCAGTACATGCCGTGCTCGTCATACCAGGCGGCGTTCTCCGTGTCACCCTCGACATAGGCGAAGTGGAAGTCCTCGTACTGCGGAACGTTCTGGACGTTGGTGAAGGCGTCCCACAGGCCGATCTTCTCCATGCGGTTCTCGACCGCCGACGGCTCCAGCCGCCCCCACGCCTCCAGCGCGCCGCGAAAGCCGTCGCGCGCCGCGAACGGGAACGTGACGAAGCCGACCTCCGCCGTGTTCTTCTCCGGCGCAAGCGCCACGTCGAACGAGATGTAGAGGATGCGCAGCTCCGGGTTGAGCGTCACGCGGTAAACGGCCGGCGCCTCGAGATCGACGGCAAGGGCCTGTCCCCGCCCCGCGACGGCACAGGCGGCGAACGGCCAGAGCGAGAGCGCCTGCTGCCCGTATGGCACGGGGCTCGTCACGCGCTGTTCGCCGTCTTTCGCCGTCACGGTGCGCGACTGGCGCGGATCGGCGAACCAGGTCAGCTCGCCCGCCTCGAGCGGCACGGCATAGACGAGCGTCAGCGCACGGTCTTCGGTCGTCGGCGCGGCTTCCAGGCGGACGCGGTGGCGCACGGCGCCCGTGGCGGCTTCCCGCGACTGCGTCGCGACGGCCTTCACGCCGTGGCTGACGCCCGCGCGGAACGGCGCAAAGCCCGTGTTCCGTCCGACGTCGCGCAGGAGCAGGCTCTCCTCGTCCAGCCGCGCGTCCGCCCGCACGAAGACGCCGTCGAGACGCGCCCCGCCTTCTGGGCGGATCGTCTCAAGGGTCGGACGGCGGAAGCGCACGACGCCCGCCGCCTCGCGAAAGAGCGCGTAGACCGACAGACGCTTGATCGGCTTGCCGTCCAGCGTCAGCGTCTGCCGCGTCCAGCCGGCGGACGAGTCGGCGCAGAACGGCGCCCGCAGCGCCCATTCCGTCGTGCCGTCCATGTAGTCGACGTCGGCGAACAGCTCGAAGCGTCCGCCGCTCGGCGGCTGCTCGGCCCAGCCCTCGGCCGACAGCCGCACGGGCGCGGCGACCGCCTGGTTCAGGGGCAGCGACCAGCCCAGGCCGCTCGCGCCCTTCGCATCGGCGTTCGTGCAGACGGCCGCCTCGCCGTCGCGCGCGAAGCCCGTCCCGAACGGCTGCGCCGTCGCCATCGACACGCGACCGTCGCGCTGCCACGTGCCCGTGCCGGACAGCGGAAAGCCCTCGCCGCCCCAGCCGGGCAACAGCGCCCCGGCCAGCGCCGCGCAGGCCAGCGCCCTTCTCGAAATCAACATTCTTCCCATGTCCTTCTTTCTCCTTTCGTTGTGATTCAATTAGCGGATGATGACGGCAAGTCCCCGGTAGGGCTTGCACGACGCCTCGATTTCCGAGATTCCCACGTAGCCGTTCTGCTGTTCGACGCTGAACTCAATCCGAATGTCCGTCGCGTCGGGAACGAGAAACGCCCCGTCCGCGCGCGCATACGTCGCCTGATTGTTGGGCAGCCGGACATTGTTGTCATCCGGCCCGACAATGTTGGCGTTCGGCAGGGCATACCACGTCTCCCCGCCCGTACGCGTCTTGACAAGCAGCGAATCGATGCGGACTTCGGAACGTGTCTTGTTCAAATGCGTCGTCGTGACGCGCACGTTCCGCAGGCGCACACCGTTCAGGTCGTCCGCCGCGCAAAGACGGTAACTGATGTAGCCCCCGCCATCCGCAATGCGGCAATTCCAAGTAAACCCCTCACTCGTCGAAAACGCGATCTCACCATCCGTAAACCGATTCGTCTCCACGTTCGCCGACCAGATGCCGTCATACGAGAAATCCGTGGCCGTGCGCCCCAGCAGCGCGTTCTCCTTCGCCGGCATCGGGTTCGCCTCCGCCAGCGGACAGACCGTCCAGTTCGCCGTGCCGGCTTCCGTCGCCTCGATCACGGGACGCGCCGTTCCCGCTTCCGCCGTGAACACGACCTTCAGGTCGGTCACGCGGGACATGAGCGGCTGGCCTTTGGGATTCGCGTAAAAGGCTTCCCAGACCGCGACGCTGGCGGCGTTCGTGGCAACGGCGGAGTTCGGCAGCGTGAACCACGTCTCGCCCGTCGCGGACGTCTTGACCTGCACGGAGCCGATCTGAATCGCCGAGCCGTCTACTGCCGTGGACGTGACGCGCACGCTCCCCAGCGCGAGGCCGCCGTCACGCAGCGACGCATACGTGACCGACGTTTTGCCGGCTTCGGACGAGACGGTGGGCGTCAGGTCGCGCAGAATATCCGCGGACGGCAGCAACGAACGCGCCGCCGTCTGCGGACGACAAGTCCATTTAAACGTCGCGCCAAATGCCATCGCCTCGATCTCGCCGAAGCCCACGCCATTGGCCTGCTGCTCCTTGTCAAAGTCGAGCCGGATGGCCGTCACGCCGTCGGCGATCGGATTCCCGTCGGCGTCCGCATAGGTCGCCTGGAAGTTCGTCTCGCCCGTCTGCGGCACTGGCCCGATGAAGGCCGAATCCGCAAGTTCGGTCCACTCTGTCTGTCCCACTTTCTGGACGCTCAACTTGGCAATGCGGATCTGCGAACGCCCCTTGTCCGAATGCGTCGTCGTGAAGCGCACGGAGCCAAGCGCCACGCCCGCTGGATCGTCCGTCACCGAATAGCAGACGAATGCGCCGCCGCTTTCGATGAACTCGTTTCTCCAGTTATAGTTGCCGCCAATCGTGATGTTGCCATCTGTAAAGTACGTGGCATATTCTTCCGTAAAGGCGGTCGTACCGTTGCGCGACGAATCTGTCGGCTGACGTCCGCGCAAAAGGTTGACGGACTTGGGCAGCGGATTCGACTCCGTCAGTAGCTGGCAGTTCCACGCGCCGGCGGCGGAAGCCGTTTCGGCGACAACTGCGGTCGTCAGCGCCAGCGCGCCGCGCGCCAGCCACTGGGTGACAGGATTTTTCTTGTAGGTGTTCATGGCGTCTGTTTCCTTTCGCTTGTTTTCGGTTTTTCCATTTTCATGGG